>JBLHZE010000083.1:0-8519 GCA_047631015.1 Actinomycetes bacterium | reverse complement strand
TTTTAGAAATATTTGGGGAGAAGGCATTGTGTTTTTGGTTTGGCTAGTGATCGTGGGACTGCTGGTCTTTGGGCTTTGGCGGATTTTCGATGCAGCCAGTGCAGCCACGCCCCCGCATCGCACGATCGAACCGAGCATGATCTGGTTGCTGCTCATACCCTTCTTTCAGGTCTACTGGAACTTCAGAGCCCTTCCGGCAGTGTCCGAATCCCTCAGTGCCACGCTGCATGAGAAGGGGCTGAAGCCGGACGATTGTGGCCGGGCTATTGGCAGAGTCTGGGCATTGCTCGTATTGGGAATTTATCTTCTGCACGTGATCTTGTTGGCGGCCGAGGGCTTTTTATTGTCCGTCGGAGCGGACGGACTGGTAACCATTGCAGTGGCCCTGATCGGGCTATCGTTATTGCTCGCCTGGCTGGCTGTTTTTGCGACTATCATCATATATGTCGTCAAAGTGCAGGCGGCCAAGTCTCAGATCGTGGCAGCCGTGGGTGACTCTTCACGACCGACTTGATGGCTGGTGGCCTGCCTGCCAGCTAGCTCTTCTTCGAGTCAGCCTTCGCGGACGAAGTTCCCGCGTCGCCACTCGTTGAGGAGTCACTGGATTTCGATCCCCCCGTCGAGGAGGATTCGCTCGCCGGTTTTCCCGTTTCTTTACCAGCTTCGCCCTTATCCGAGCTCTGGCCAGCGTCCTTCTTCGCGTCTCGCTTGGCGGCTTCAGCGGACTTTGTTGTGGAGCGAGAATCGTTCTTGTAGAACCCACTACCTTTGAATACAACCCCGACATTGCCGAATAGCTTGCGCAGGCTGCCGCCGCATGATGGGCACGTGGTCAGGGAATCATCATGAATGGACTGCACGACCTCAAGGGGTTCGCCGCAGTCGCGACACGAGTATTCGTAGGTAGGCACCGGGTCTCCTAGGTTTCGTATGGCGATCGACCGTTGCTGAAGAGAATACGCGCCTGGCGTGGACTAGCCTCGCTCGTAGTCTTTGAAAGGAAGAATGGTGGCAGTTGAAGCACGAGGTTTAACTAAGTCATTCGGCGACAAACGAGCGGTGAACAACCTGTCGTTCACCCTCGAGCCGGGCGTTGTGACTGGCTTTCTTGGCCCTAACGGGTCAGGTAAGTCCACAACGATGCGACTCATGCTCGGCCTGGACCACGGACAGGGGACGACCACTTGGGACGGTCGGCAGCTTTCTGCGCACAAACACACGACCCAGGTTGTGGGCGCACACCTCGATGCCCGGTTCTTTAATCCCAACCGAACCGCGCGAGCGCACCTGCGCATGCTGGGTGCAGAGTCGAACGTGCCCAACACCCGGGTTGACGAGGTCTTGGACATGGTTGGGCTTTCGGCTGAAGCCAAGAAGCGACCGAAAACGTTCTCGCTCGGTATGGGTCAGCGCCTTGGCCTAGCCGGCGCGATCCTGGCCAAACCCAAAGCGCTACTCCTCGATGAGCCCGCCAATGGCCTCGATCCGCAGTCGATCCAATGGCTCCGCGACTTTCTGAAGTTCTACGCCAGTGACGGCAACATCGTCTTTGTCTCAAGTCACTTGCTCACAGAGATGCAGCATATGGCCGAGCACGTCGTGGTCATCTCGCGCGGAAACCTCATCGCCGATGAGTCGGCGGAGTCGTTCGTTAATCGAAGTACGCGCAACGACGTTCTGGTTCGCACCCCGAACCGCAGCCAGCTGGAGAGCGCTCTGAGAGTAGCCGGTATTCAAGCAACCCCAGATGGCGATGATGGCTTGGCAGTAGCCGCACATGCCACGGCAGCAATCGGCGACGTTGCGTTCGCGAATCACATCGCGATTCACGAGCTGACCCGCCGCTCGGCCAGCCTCGAGGAAGCGTTCCTTGAGCTGACAGCCGGCCAACAGGACTACGCGCCACGAGGGGGGACAAAGTGATCGGGGCATTGCGCTATGAGTGGCGCAGGATCAGCTCCATCCGCGCAACCTGGGTGTTGGTGGCCGCGGCTGTGGTTCTGTCTGCCGGTTTTGCGCTGCTCTATTCCACGCTGCTCGGCGTCGCTCTCGGCGGAGACCAATCGGCTAGCCAACCGGTTGAACTCAGCATGACGCTGGTGCAGGGAATTACCCAGTCGGCTGCCAACCTCCTCGTCCTCGTCATTCTCAGCACGATTGCCGCGCAGGCGTTTGGACAGGACTATCGCCACGGGACTATCCGCGTCACCCTGACCGAGTTTCCTGACCGAACCGTTGTCTTTTTCTCTAAGCTCATTACGGCGCTGGCGGTCATTACGGTGGCATTCATCCTGTCGATGGTTCTGGCGGGAATCATTCTTTCCGCGGGTGGGAACGTTGCGAGTGGCAATGAGGATGCGTTGGGATCCATCTCCCGAACGTGGCTATATGTCCTTGGGTTTTGCGTTATCGCTTTCGCGCTAACTGCGATCACCAGAATCCTTGCGCTTGGGGTGGTTATCCCGCTGGTGATCGCAGCGGTACTAGAGCCGTTGGCCTCTTCGCTGTTGTCGAGCTACGTGCAGTGGCTACCGGATGCGCTGCCATTCGCTGCTGGATCATCATTCGCTGGTGGCAGCGACGTGACGCGATCAGGGCTCGTGTTTGCTGCCTGGACGCTCGGCACTGCTGCAGTTTCTTACGTGATGTTTACGCGACGGGATGCGTAGTTAGATGTCACGCTGGGATGACAGTGACCTCTATTTCGCGGCAGCGGTAGGCGGCGCGCTCGGAGCGTCGGCCCGATATGCGATGGAACTCCTCATGCCACCGGTCAGGGATGGGTGGCCGACTGCCACATTCGTCGTTAATATGACCGGCGCGTTTGTGCTCGGCGTCATCATTGTGCTTGCCGCCCGCTTTGCCCCCGACCCCGAGTCGAGTGTGACGACGCGGCGCGTCCGCCCGTTTCTCGTCACAGGGGTGCTGGGCGGGTACACCACATTCTCGACCTACATGGTTGAGGCGCACGGCCTCCTTGACACCGGCCAACCCGTCCTGTTGGCAACGTACATATTCGGGTCGTTGCTCCTTGGAGTTCTTTTGGTCGGGATCGGGATGGCTGTGGCGAATCGCTTGGTCCACGCTCCGATAGCGCCGACGGGTGCAGCTACCGCGAGTGACCTGCGCCGCCGGGTCGACAGTGAGGATGAGGGGTAGCGGCGATGTTGTGGATGGCGGTCGCGCTCGGCGCCGCGATGGGAGCGCCAACCAGGTTCGCGATCGAGCGTTGGTTCGTGAGGCGGAAAATCGAGGGTTGGCCGTACGGCACGTTCGTAGCCAACCAGGCGGGCGCGCTGATTCTTGGTCTTCTCACGGGCTTCACGCTGGCGCTTTCTAACGGTGATAGCCAGGGCTGGATGCTCGTATCGGCATTGGTGGGTACGGGCTTCTGCGGGGCGCTCACGACTTTTAGTGGATGGGCGTCCCAGATTCTCGATCTGACCCGCCGGACGCCCTACTGGCGCGGTGCTGCTTACGGACTGGTGTCTATCGGAGTCGGTTTCGCGCTGGCCACCGGTGGCTTTGTGGTGGGTGCGGCGCTCGCCTAGTCGGGCGTCAGCCGGTAGGTATCGTGAGGTACTCGTCGACCAACTCGTCGTGCGATTCGCGCGGGAGAGTATCAAATACCTCGTGTTCGTAGATGATCGCGATTCTGATGGGGCCGCTCGGATAGCGCCGAACCGCCGACAGCGTGCGGTCATAGTACCCGCCGCCGCGACCGAGTCGGGAACCGTCTCGTCCAACCGCTAGGGCCGGTATCAGCATTGCTGCGCAGGTGAGCTGCTCAAACTCTTGCGCCGTTGCGGCTGCGGGTTTGTGGTGGATGCCGTCGTCGGTGAGCACATGCCAGCTGAGGTGGCTGACTCTCACTCCTCGCTCGTCTTCGAAAGTCGGAACAACGACGGTTGCTCCCATCCGACGCAGCTCGATATTGAGCTCGTGTGTGGGGGGCTCCGAGCCGAATGACTGGTAGCTGGCGATGGTTCCGGCGTGCTCGCAGGCGTGGGCAATGTGTTGATCAGCCAATACGGCTGCCACGACGGCGTCATTTCGCCACTGAATTTGCGCTGCGGATTGGTCCTGGAGCCTCGCGACGCGCGTGGCGATCAGTTTCGTTCGCTGCTGCTCTTTGTCCACACCCCATTGTTGCGTGGGTTTCCAGCTGGTGCACAACCTGGATAGAGTCCGGCTATGGCAAACGATGAACTCAGCAACGCTGGAACTGTCGAGCGAAGCGGCGATGAGACGACAATGACCAAGGCTGTGATTCCGGCAGCGGGGCTGGGTACGCGCTTTCTACCCGCGACCAAGGCACAGCCAAAAGAGATGCTTCCGGTCGTTGATAAACCCGCTGTCCAGTACGTCGTGGAGGAGGCCGTTGAGGCCGGTCTCACTGACATCCTGATGATCACAGGTCGCAATAAGGGATCGCTTGAGGACCACTTTGATCGTCATCCTTCGCTGGAGCGAGCACTCGAAAAAAAGGGAGACGATCAGCGGCTGGGGTCGATTATGGAGTCCGCTGATCTGGGACAGATTCACTATGTTCGGCAGGGCGTTCCACGGGGTTTAGGGCATGCCGTGCTGTGCGCAAAGGCGCATGTCGGCAATCATCCGTTTGCGGTCCTACTCGGTGACGATTTGATCGATGCTCGAGACGAAATTCTTCCGGCGATGGCTGACGTTCGTGAGCAGTTCGGCGGCAGTGTCCTCTGTCTGATGGAGGTACCGAAGGAGTTGGTCCACCGGTACGGCTGCGCGGAGGTGGAACAGACTGGCGTCGATGGGGTGGTACGAGTGTTGGATCTTGTCGAGAAACCTCCGCTGGGAGAGGAACCTTCGAACTTGATTCTCATCGGCCGTTATGTGTTGGATCCGGCGGTATTTGACGTACTGGAATCTACCGGCCCCGGCCGTGATGGAGAAATCCAGTTGACTGACGCGCTACAGGTCCTCGCGCTTAGCCCGCGCGAACAAGGTGGCGGCATGTACGGCGTCATCTTCGACGGTCGCCGCTACGACACCGGAGACAAGCTCTCCTACCTCAAGGCGAACATCACTCTGGCTGCTGAACATGACGAGCTCGGACCTCCGCTACGTGAATGGCTCATCGAGTACGCCGAGAGCCTCGACAGCTAGTGTCATGCGAAGCGTTGAGGAACAAGTCCAAGCCGCGCGTGACCTGGCGCGTCCGCTGGAGTCACTCGATCTGACTCTTGGCGACGCGCAGGGATGCGTGCTGGCGGCAGATGTAGAAGCCGCTTACCCTGTGCCAGCCTTCCCAACCGCGACCATGGATGGTTACGCGGTGAACGCGGCTATGACCGTGCATGTAGGCGCAGACTCTTGTGCACGTTCCCTAGGACCAGGCACGTCATTTGATGTCGTTGATTGGTTGCGCCCTGGCTTCACGACCGACCAACCACTATCGCGTACTCAGGCGGTCCACGTGAGGACAGGAACGATGGTGCCTACTTGCTGTACCGCCGTTGTTAGTGCCGGCATTGACTCGGCCGAGCTAGTCACCGGGCATTCGGCCAGGCGAGCCATTGATGTTTGCAGTGCCCGGGATCTCTGCAGCGTCATTGATATCCGTGACGTTGTTGAGCCTGGGGCGGGTATCGCGTTGGCCGGGAGTTATGTCGCTCCTGAGGACGTTGTCTTGCGCGCCGGAACCATCCTTACCGAGCGCGCAATCGCGGCAGCGGCCGCCGTTGGGCGGTCGAGGGTGAGGGCCCATCCGCGGCCACGCGTCGTCATCATCACGGTCGGAGATCATCTGGTTGAGGTCGATCAGGCAATCGTCGACGGGCTGGTTCACGACGCCACGGGCGCAATGCTGGTGGCGGCGGCGCGGAGCGTGGGCGCTATGGCGTTTCGTGGCGGTCCAGTTCAGGCTGACCCGGCTGCTATCGGGAGAGCCCTTGATGACCAATGCGTTCGAGCTGATCTCGTCGTGGTCCTCTCGGCCGTGGCAGATAATGGTAACCAGACGGAGAACGTGGTCGTCCAAGCTCTGCGTGAATCCGGCGAGCCTGACATCGAACACTGCGGGATCAGCCCCGGCACCCGGATCGGGTTGACAACGGTTGGGCCCGACGCGGTCCCAGTTGTGACGATGGACGGCCTTGCCCTCTCAGCATTCGCCGGGTTCGAAGTGATCGTGCGACCAATGATCGCCGCGATGGCTGGACGTGGCGACGTCCTGCGTAGTGTCGAGCGGGCAGTGGTCAACTCTTGCGTGACGGACTTGCCGTCTGTTTTCACGATTCTTGCCGCTCGGACCGTGCCCGACCCAATCACGGGTGAATTGCGAGTTGAGCCGATGCGTGAGTTGGCGCATTCAGCGAGTCTCTGGCTGTATCGTGCTGACTCAATCATGATCATCCCAGCGGACGTCACCAGCCTTGTCGAAGGTGATGAGGTCGCAATCGTAAGATTGAGCGAGTCATGATCGGCCCAGTGCACACCCCGAATCTCCAGTCCGGTCCGGTCGGTTTACGGAGTATCCGCACCAGAGATGCGCCCGAGTGGCGTGCGCTTCGGACGCGGAACCGTGACTGGCTTGTTGAGTGGGACGCAACATCGCCAGCCGGTGCGCGAGACGTCGCGCCTACTTTCTCGGCTATGGTCCGCTCGTTACGGGCAGAGGCACGAGCCGGTCGCACTCTTCCGTGGGTCGTCACCTACAACGGTCGACTTGTCGGGCAGATGACCGTCGGTGGGATTGCGTATGGCTCGCTGCGCAGTGCCCACGTTGGCTACTGGATGGATGAGAATCACGCGGGGCGCGGAATCGTGCCGACGGCTGTTGCGCTCGGGGCGGACTACTGCTTCTTCACTCTTGGATTGCACCGGTTAGAAATCAACCTGCGCCCAGAGAACATCGCATCACGGCGAGTGGTTGAGAAGCTGGGCTTTCGGTACGAGGGAATCCGCGAGAACTTTCTGCACATAAACGGACAGTGGCGCGACCATCTCGCCTTCGCTGTGACCGCCGAAGACGCCCCGAAAGGTGTACTGGCGCGCTTGCAACAGTCATCCGCCACGCAATAAGACGCATCTCGCGCCGCCCGGGTGATGATTGCCCGAAGTTTTGTCAAAACGCCGCGTCGAAAACCTGTGTAACCCGCACGTTTGTCTAGTCTTTGCCTCGTGCTCACAGGCTTGGTTTATGCAGCGGTCATCCTTCTTTGGGCCGTCGTTTTGGTACCGCAGTGGCTACGTCGGCATGAACGCAACGCTGAGCACCGCACGACGCTAACCTTCCACCGGGCGATGCGTACGCTCGAACGCCGCCGTGGCAACCGCGGAGTGAGCAAAGCCCCCCACGATGTTGACGTGACGGTAGCCGGAGCCCGATCTCGGGTTCACGATCGTGTATCGCTCGACGATTCCGAGCCGTCGCCGATTGACGAGCACCTCGATTCTGGCGCCGATCCCTTCCAGGGTTCAGCCGCCGAAGAGCATCTACGCCACGTGCGCCTTCTGCGGGCAAAGTCCCATGCTGCCCAGAGCGCAAGTAGTCGTCGCCGTCAGGTCCAGCAAGCCCTCGTGGGGATCAGTGTTATCGGCTTCATTCTCATGGTGATGGGGATAGTGCCGATGCTATTGGCTCTGTCGCCGGTTGCCGCTCTGGGCGCATTTTGGTACCTCGGCCGTCGTCAAACCGCCGCCGCAGAGCAGGCACAGTTACGTCGGGTACGTCGCGAGCGCAGCCGTCAGGGCGACGATGTAGCCGACATAGCACCCTCGGACCGCGGCTCCTCCTCTTCCACGCGACGTGATTCGAGTAGCCGACAAACACGCAGGTCGCGCAGTGACAAATCCGCTGATTCACATCGGTCCGGACGCAGTAGGCGCTTCGGGGCTCGACGCCATGTCGAGACTCCAGCCGCTCGTCACAGCAGCGAACCGGTGATAGAGACGGCCGATGACTTTCATCTCCTTTCTGACGAAGAGATGCAGAAACGCCGGACGAGCGCCGCGGCCGGAGGTCGTTGGGAGCCGAGTGAGGCGCCGCTGCCTGGCTACCTCGAGAGTGCACGGGCGACTCGTATGCCGCGCAACATTGACTCCAGCGCGAGTGGCGACTGGACCGGCGAGCGGATGGTTGAGCAAGCCGAGGCGTTGCGTACGCCAGAGTCGGATGCCGAGTTCGAGCTGGGTCTAGATGACTTCGTCGCGATACCTGGTGAAGATGTCGACGAGCATGGATACTCACACCGCCGCGCAGTCAACGACTAGCTCGGGGCTATCCTCAAGCTTCACCCAAGGGGCTGTGGCGCAGTTCGGTAGCGCACCTCGTTCGCATCGAGGGGGTCAGGGGTTCGAATCCCCTCAGCTCCACACTGTGATGTCGGGGGACACCGTTGGCAGTCGGAACCCTATGAGCGGTGCCGCCTGAGCACCTAGGCGCAGACAGCCAAGTAATTTGCGGCGCGCCTTTCCCAAGATCGTCGGCGAGAGCCTCACGCCCCTCTATGGCAAGCCCAGCATCGATGAGTCTGGTGAGC
>JBLHZE010000082.1:0-8655 GCA_047631015.1 Actinomycetes bacterium | reverse complement strand
CGCGCCGCATCTCAGGCAGGGCTGCCCTTGCCGACCGTATGCGGCCAAACTGCGGCTGAAGTAGCCGCTTGAACCATTCACATTGACGTACAGCGAATCGAACGACGTTCCTCCGGCAGCCAGCGCCTCACTCATCACATCACGCGCATTGTCAATCAACTCACTGACCTTGGATCGACTCACTGACGCTGCACTGCGCTGCCAGTCAAGACGGGTCCGCCATAGCGACTCGTCGGCATAGATGTTTCCGATACCGGAGATCACGGACTGGTCCAAGATGACGGCCTTGATTGGGCTTTGTTTGGTGCGGATCCGGCGCACCGTCGCGGACTGATCGAACAGCGGGTCAAATGGATCCGGAGCAATGTGCCGGAGAGCTGCGGGCGCCTCCGATACCCTCTCAGATACGGGGCCGTATGGGTTCCGTCTGGTCCCTGGGTGGTTTACGTTGACAAGGTCATCGACGAACATCCCCCCAAAAGTTCGCTGGTCGACAAATATCAGGTCATCTCGGTCGTCATCAAACTCGATTCGTATCCGCAGATGATCTGTCATAACTGAAGACGGGCTAGCCACCCGTAGCTGCCCGCTCATCCCGAGATGAGTGACCAGAGCCTCACCGGTATCTAGCCGAAACCAGAAGTATTTACCACGGCGCTGGGTTGCCAGAATTCGCGCGTCAACGAGTCGAGCCGCAAAGTCATCCGGTCCAGGAAGATGTCGCCTGGTGGCTCGATGATGTAGGACCTGCACGGCTCGGATCCGGCGATCAACGAACCACGTATCGGCACCGCGACGGACAACTTCAACCTCAGGTAACTCAGGCACGACGGATCGTTATCTCAGTCGGGCGGAGCCGTTACCGACTCCGGTTCAGCTGACAGTGCCTTCCAGGCAGCAGCGGCTGCAATGTGCTCGGCTTCCTTCTTTGAGCGCCCTCGCCCGGGCCCGAATACGCGACCACTCACCGAAACAGCCGCCTCGAATAACCTGTCGTGCGGCGGGCCGCTTTGGTCGACCCGGTACTCGGGCGGACCAAGCGTTTTGACGGCCGCTAGCTCCTGCAGACTCGATTTCCAGTCCAAACCAGCGCCTAATTCTGCAGCATCGGCCATCACCGGATCGAACAGGCGGTGGACGAGTGCCCGTGCGGCGTCCAACCCCGACTCCACGTATACGGCACCAATAACGGCCTCCATCGTGTCGGCAAGAATCGAGGACTTGTCCGAACCCCCGGTTGCACTCTCTCCCTTACCCAACCGGATGTATTGCCCAAGGCCTATCGTGCGGGCGACCTCTGCCAGTGAGCGAGCGTTCACAACTGCCGCGCGCATTCGAGCAAGCTGACCTTCCGGCTCACTGGCATGAGCGCGAAACAATGCGTCGGTGACGATCAGACCTAGCACAGAGTCCCCGAGAAACTCGAGTCGTTCGTTTGTCGGCAATCCGCCATGTTCGTAGGCGAACGATCTGTGAGTTAGCGCCAGTTCCCACATTGGCGGGCTAAGTTCAAGATCGAGCACCTCGTTTAGCGATGTGGGAGCTTGGAAGCCCGACGATCCCAAGGCCATCAGTTCGAAGCAGCCACGGCGGATTGCCAGGAAATACTCTTCGCCAAATCTCCTACTGACCGCGCCTGGAGTAAGACGTCTTCGTCAATGACGAAGCCGGGGAGCCCCGCAGCCGCAGCGAATGCCTCCACCACGTCAGAAAACACCAGGATGGCTACCGAGTCGGCACCGATATCCGGGAGAGGCGAATCCTCCCGTAGCTGTGACGGGTCAATGTCCAGCACGTGTCCGAGGGCACGCCGCACCAGGTCTATTACTTCGGTTGGTGACGGTGTTGTCTCGGTCATCAGCGAGGTTTTAGTCCTCGGTAACTTGACGGTTGTTGTAGCGACCGTCCTCGTCAACACGGTGAGGAACGACGTACTCGACGCGACCGTTTTTCTCTACCTTGTTGATTTGGGGAATTTGGCCTTTCCATTGGGAACGGCGGGAACGGGTGTTACTACGCGACATCTTGCGCTTGGGGACAGCCACTTGCTTTAGCCCTCTTCTTTCGGCTCTCGGCTCTGCGCCGGGGAGTCATCGGTGAACATCTTTCCCAAAGCAGCCCATCGAGGGTCTGTTTGGTCGTGCTGGTGGTTTGGATCATCCTTGAGATCAAACCCGCATTGCGAGCACAGTCCCGGACAATCTTCCCCACACACTGGCGCCAGCGGTAATGCTAATACCACCGCATCACGCAGCGTGGGCTCGAGATCGACCAGGTCGTTGTCGAACGTTGGAACCTCGTCGTTTTCCTCGACCTCATCGTCTAGATCGGCATACCGGAACAGTTCCTGTATGTCGACCACCACCGGGATAGAAACCGGTTCCAGACACCGACTGCATGATCCTTGCGCAGTCGCATTGATATCTCCGGAAACCAATACTCCTTCAACCACAGACTCCGCCATGAGATTCAGAGCGAGATCCGCACCCACTGGGATACCGATCATTGGATTGGCTAGATCACCGGCGGCAGGGGCTTGTCGATCAAATGTCATCATCGCGCCCGCACGCCTGCCTAGTTCTCGAACATCGAGGACTAGTGGCGAACGGCCGTCTGGGGATGACACGTCAACACTCCCACGGCACGTCGATAGATTGGACCAAAACAAAAACCGTACTTAAGGCTACCAGCCCGACTTCCCGGCGGGTTCAACGCAGCAGCCAGGCCACCCGCGGTGAACTGTAAGCGTCATAGATCCCGCCTGGGGCTCCGGTCGACGCCCTACTCAATGATCTGGTTGAAAAGCAGCGCATCGTCATCTGAACTCGACCGCAGATCGACGGGATCGAATGCCGCACGACGTGCGTGGATCTTGTCCCGCCCGCGCCGCACTGCAGTCAGCGATGTTGCTAACGATTCCTCGAGGTCGCCCAGTTTGCCTTCCACAAAGTCATCTGTCTGCAATCGCTCTTGTGATGTCTCGGCCTGCGTCTGCTCAATGAGGACATCTGCTCGACCTTGGGCATCGTCCATCACCGAACGAGCACGGACCTCGGCACCCTCCACCAACGCCACTGCCTCTTCTTGGGCGCGAAGCAGCACCTCCTGCTCATCAATCATGCGCCGTGCCTCGGCGCGGGAACGATCAAGCATCTCGTCAGCATCCGCCCTGGCATTGTCGATAATGTTGTCCGCATCGTGCTGAGCGCCCGAAATCAGATCACCAGCTTGCTGGTTTGAGCTGGCAAGAATTTCATCTGACTGGACCTGGGCATCATCAAGAAGTTGTTCACGCTTCCCCAAGACCTCGTCGGCCTCACGGATGGCTTCTGGCAGTGCATCGCGGGCATCTTCGACAAGGTCGAGCGCCTCATTACGTGGCACTACACATGACGCCGACAGCGGGACGGCGCGTGCACTCTCTAGTAGTTGAGCGATGTCGTCTAACCGGTCGTGAATTTCCATGGGTCCTCCCCTTTGGCCTCTCCCAACCGCAGCGCGTTTGGGAACTACTCGTTGGTCCGAGCCTGCTCGAGCTTGATTTTCATTTGTTCGTAAACGGTGTCAGGTAATAGGCCTCGGACATCGCCCCCGTAGGTGGCGACCTCCTTGACTAGGGAAGATGACAAGTAACTGTAAAGCGGGTTTGTCGAAACGAAGAGTGTCTCCACGCCGGTGAGTCGATTATTCATCTGCGCCATCTGGAGTTCATAGTCAAAGTCGCTGACCGCGCGCAGCCCTTTGACGATGGCCGAGATGTGGCGATCACGACAGAAATCAACCAAGAGTCCATGAAAAGCGTCGATGACAACGTTGCCATACTGCGCTGTCGCTTCTTCGAGCATGTCAATGCGCTCATCAACTGTGAAGAGGCTCGCCTTGCGCTTATTAATGAGCACGGCGACTGTGACTTCATCGAACTGGGCGGCTGCTCGACTAATGATGTCGAGGTGCCCGTTGGTCACCGGATCAAATGAGCCAGGACATACTGCCTTGCGCATATAGCGAACACACTCCCCTAGTTCGGATTATCTGAAACGTACCAAATAGCGCGGCTGACGGTTGTGTCTCCGAACCGGCGATCCGTAACTTCACCGAATCCGCTAGGAAAATTTGGCACGGTTGATCTACTCGGATACTCGACAACCACGGCAGCTCCATCGTTGAGTAGCCCAGCAGAGAGCAAGCGAGCGAGGTCGGTAGCAACTGAAGCGGTCTCAGTCTCGTAGGGCGGGTCCAGGAATACGAGGTCAAACTGCTGATCTGGACGAGAATCGATCCAGGATCCAACATCGGCGCGCACCACGTCGACGGCGAGGTCGGTGTGCGCTGCGTTCTCCCGAATAGTGGCGCACGCCCCTGCGCCGTTATCGACCGCCACCGCTTGGCTCGCCCCTCGTGAGAGTGCCTCAAAGGCGAGGGCACCGGTTCCTGCATAGAGATCCAGCACGCTTAGGCCCTCCCATGAACCGAGCAGGTGGTCCAAGGAGGAAAAGATCGATTCCCTGACTCGATCCGAGGTGGGCCGCGTGCCAGATTTCGGCACTTTGAGTCGGCGCCCCCGAGCAATCCCGGCGATGATCCGAGTCATGAGCGGTCCAGCCAATCGGCAGCCTGGGGACCGACTAGTTCTGAGGCAAGCTCCGCGAGCGCGACATGCTCGGAGAGGTCTGGGTCGTTGGCGACAATTAGCTCTGCCTCGGCCCTAGCCGACACGATGATGTCCTCGTCACGCAGTAGCGAAAGAGACCGAAGAGACGATTTACGCCCGGACTGATCCGCTCCCAGCACGTCACCTTCCCGGCGACTGCTCAGATCAATTCTGGCAAGTTCAAAGCCATCGACCGTTCCCGCGACCAGTTCCAGTCGTTCCCTAGCTGGTGACCCTGGCGGAGCCGAGGTCACCAAAAGACAAAGCCCGGGATGCCCGCCGCGCCCGATACGTCCGCGAAGCTGATGTAGCTGCGAGATGCCGAACCGATCGGCATCCATCACCACCATCACGGTCGCGTTAGCAACGTCGACACCCACCTCGATGACCGTTGTTGATACGAGAACATCGATCCCGTCATCAGTCTCAGGGTCTTGTGAAAAGCGGCGCATAATCGCGTCCTTCTCATCACCGGGCATTCGACCGTGTAGTACCTCAACCCGCAATCCTTTTAGCGCCCCAGCGGTGAGCTCTGCAGCGACCTGATCAACGCTGGCCATCGGGGCCGCTACGTCAGCCTCGGCGTCGAGCACGTCAAAGTCGAGGCCGTCCGAGTCCAGATCCCCGGCTACGACCTCTGCTCCGGCGCCGTCGTCATCGGATTCCGTCGCAACGATCCGAGGGCAGACGATGTAGGCCTGATGCCCGGCCGAGACCTCCTCGCGGATCCGTTCCCACGTGCGCTCAAGAAACGTCGGCTTCTCCCGAGTCGGCACGACAAAGGTCGTGATCGGGGCGCGCCCGCGTGGGAGTTCGGAGAGCACCGAGACGTCGAGATCGCCGAAGACAGTGATTGCCACCGTTCGCGGAATCGGAGTTGCCGTCATCACGAGGACGTGCGGGCGTTGTCCGCTTGCGCTCTTCTCGGCCAGGGCTGCCCGTTGCTCGACACCGAATCGGTGCTGCTCGTCAACGACCACAAGTCCCAAGTCGGCGAATGTCACTTTCTCCTCAAGCAATGCGTGTGTTCCGATCACGATGCCGGCTTGTCCGCTGGCAGCCTCGAGTAGCGCCGCCCTCTTATTCGCAGCACTTAAAGATCCGGTAATAAGCGCAACTCTGGTGGCGTTCTGCGCACCTTCGAGTTGACCACCTTCTGCCAGCGGGCCCAGGAGGGTGCGGATAGAGCGCGCATGTTGAGCCGCTAAGACCTCGGTGGGAGCAAGTAATGCTGCCTGACCTCCGGCATCAACGACCGCCAGCATTGCCCGCAGCGCGATCACCGTCTTGCCAGATCCCACCTCGCCCTGCAGAAGCCGATGCATCGGGTGATCGCTCGACATGTCAGCGAAAATCTGATTGCCGATATCACGCTGGCCTTCGGTGAGTTCAAAGGGCAGGGATACCTCGAAATCGGCGAGTAAACCGGTCGCTCGCCTATTTCGGGGAAGTGCTGGTTGCGAGGTCAATCGCTCACGTCGTACGGCCAGTACCGTCTGTAACGCCAGCGCCTCATCCCACCGGATCCGCTCTAGAGCATGACCTATTTGCTGATCATCGGTCGGCCGGTGGACCGACTCGTACGCCTGGGAAAGACTCACGAGGTCATGTCGTTTGGCCACGTCTATCGGTAGAGGGTCGGTCTCCTTGTCCCAGTCGATTTGATCAAGAACCATCCGAACCGCTTGGCTGATCTTCCAGGAAGCGAAAGATGCGCTCGCGGGATAGACCGGGAGGATCTCATTTGCAAACGTCTCGAGGGCATCCTCATCCAAGGTGTCAAACATATTGCATTCGGGATGGGTCAACTGCAATTTGCCGTTGTACCGGGATATCTTGCCCGCGAATAGACCGACTGACCCGGGCGTCAGCTTGGTGCCCCACGGCTTTCGGAAGAAGGTCAGGCTCAGCTCGTTCTGCCCGTCGGTAACGATGACCTCGGTGATGGTTCCCCGGCGCTGACGCATCTGCCTCGTCGAGACACTCTTCACGCGCGCCATCACTGTGACGAGTTCACCCTCGCGCAGTGAACCAAAATCTGTGAGCTCTCCACGACGGCTGTAGCGCCGGGGCAAATACAAGAGCAGGTCATGGACCGTCTCTAGACCGAAAGCCTTCTGCAAGCCGCTCGCGGTGCGGCCACCTACGGAATCACGCAGCTTCGTCGACAGCACTACCGAGGACGTCACCACTCTATTGTGCGTGCTTCGGCGGACAGTTCAACGGGTATTCACATATATCGAGCAGCGACAAGCCTTCGCAGAGGCCTACTCAACGCCGATGATGAGGGGCCAGAGTGGCTGCCCACCCATCACAATCTCGACCTCCACATCGGAGCGGCCTTCTTCGCTCACCCGCTCGACAACGTCGATTAGCGCCTGATCAGCCTGCTCCCCCGCTACTACCGTCACGAGTTCGCCACCAGCATCAAGCATACGGTTGAGGACCTCAGCGGCGACGTTACTCAGTGAGCTTCCGATAACCGCGATGTCGCCACCCACCAGCCCAAGAACGTCGCCGATTTCGCACACGCCTGCGGTCGTGACCGCTTGACGTACAGCGACGGTGATCGCGCCGTACCGGGTGGCGGCTGAGCTGCGTCCCATGGCTACCACGTCGTCATCGAACACGGCGCTGGGATCATGTACAGCAACGGCTGCAAGCGATTGCACGATCGAGCGGGTCGGAATAACAGCAACCCTGATTCCGTCATCGCGAGCTTGCTCAGCGGCCGCTTCTGCGACAACTCTGGTGTCGCCGTCACTAGGCAGCAGGACCACCTCCCGAGCGCCACTTCCCAGCACCCCGCCCAGTAATTCGGCAGTCGAGGGTCGCCGACCCGGTTCGGCAGGTACCGCCGTCACGTTGTTCTCCAACAGGAGTGCCGCAACTCCAGGACCGTGGCTCACGGTCACAACCGCGCGCCCAGTGCGCTCGGCCGTGGCCGGGCCCCCTTCACCACGCCCTGACTCCCGCTTCACGTTCGCGAGCTCGAGGTGCGTGACTTTGATGCGGTAGGGCCGACCAGCGTCGATTCCGGCCTCTACAGCTGCACCCACATCGTCAACGTGCACGTGGACATTCCATAGTCCGCCGCCACCGACCACGACAAGGGAGTCCCCAAGAGCGCCGAGCTCCTCGCGGAGTTCACGCACCTGCTCGTCGCCAGCTTCGAGTAGGTACATGACCTCGTAGCCTGGACCGCCATAGCTGACCGTGTGGGAGGTCACCGAGACCACCGGGGTTGGGAGTTTGGCGCTCTGGTCGCGGACCTTACGCTCACCTGTCACTGCCTCAACCAGCGCCTCGAGAATGACGACCAGTCCCCGCCCGCCAGAGTCGACCACACCGGCATCCCGCAGTACCTCCAGTTGCTCCGGTGTCTTCGCCAGCGCTTCCTCAGCACCAGCTAGCGCCGCCTTGCTGACATCCTCCAAGGTTGCATCTGAGCGCATTGCGGCATCTGAGGCCGCCTTTGCAGCGACACGAGAAACGGTCAAGACCGTTCCTTCTCGTGGCACACCAACGGCGCCGTAGGCAAGTTCAGAGGCGCGGGTTAACGCGGTAGCGAGCAGCTCACCAGGCCGCTGATCCTCCGGCGCCTGGGCGATCTGTTCGGCGATTCCCCGCAAGATCTGGCTCGTGATAACACCAGAGTTTCCGCGAGCCCCGAGTAGCGCTCCTTTCGCGTACACCTGCGCTGCAGCAACAACGTCAACCGGCTCTCCCGTTGCGAAATGTTCTTCGACGGCAGCCGCAGCCGCCTCAGCCGTGAGGAAGAGGTTCGTGCCGGTATCTCCGTCTGGGACGGGAAACACATTGAGCGCGTCAATCTCGGCGCGACACTCTCCTAGCGACGCGACGGTAGTTGCCGCCCAGGCACGAATGACCTCGGCATCCAGGGAATCGTGCACACATACCTCCGATTGCTACTGGATCGCTAGCCTAGTGCCATCTGCCACTCAGGTGCGGCGACGGTGAGCCTCTCAGGTACGATAAACTAG
>JBLHZE010000081.1:0-8663 GCA_047631015.1 Actinomycetes bacterium | reverse complement strand
CGCGAACGGTTGGGCGCTTGCCCTTCCAGCGCATGCGGCCAGCTTTACCCCAGTTGATGTTCGACTGTTCGGCGTTGCCGACTGCACCGACGGTTGCCCGACAGCGGACGTCGATATTACGAATCTCACCCGAAGGCATACGCAGCTGTGCGTAGGGGCCTTCTTTGGCGACAAGCTGAACACTGGCGCCAGCTGAGCGAGCAATCTTTGCTCCCCCACCGGGGCGGAGTTCGATCGCGTGGATGACGGTACCCGTCGGGATGTTGCGCATCGGCAGGTTGTTCCCTGGCTTGATGTCAGCATTCGGACCAGTTTCGACGGTGGCACCCTGTTTGAGCTTCTCTGGCGCGATGATGTAGCGCTTCTCGCCATCTGCGTAGTGCAGCAAGGCGATACGCGCGGTTCGGTTCGGGTCGTACTCGATATGAGCAACCTTCGCCGGAACGCCGTCTTTGTCAGAGCGCTTGAAGTCGATAACGCGGTAGGCACGTTTGTGGCCACCACCCTGGTGCCGCGTCATAATGCGGCCAGAGTTGTTACGGCCGCCCTTTTTCGGCAGCGGACGCACCAGAGACTTCTCGGGGGTCGAGCGCGTGACTTCAGCGAAGTCTGCCACGCTCGAGCCACGACGCGATGGTGTCGTTGGCTTGTACTTACGGATACCCATGACCTGTCCTATTCACGCGCCGATCGCCTAAGCGACCGGGCCTCCGAAGATGTCGATGCTATCGCCCTGTGCAACAGAGACAATTGCTCGCTTACTGTCAGCACGCTTGCCGTAACCAGACTTGGTACGGACGCGCTTGCCGCCACGGTTAAGGGTGTTAACCCCCGTGACCTTGACCTTGAAGGCTTCCTCGACTGCGATCTTGATTTGTGTCTTGTTCGCGTCGGGGTGCACCAGGAAGGTGTACTTGTTCTCGTCGAGCAGTGAATAGCTCTTCTCGGACACAACTGGCCCCAGAAGTACATCACCGGGATTTGCGATTCGCATTATGCTGCCCCTTCCGCTGCCGCGGTTACCCGCTTGCTCAGTGACGCGGTGGCACGCTCGACAAATGCCTCGAAAGCGGCCTTTGTGAACACCACATCGTCGTTACACAGCACGTCGTACGTGTTGAGCTGGTCTGGAGTTAGCAGGTGAACGTCGTTGGCATTACGCAGCGACTTCCAAGCGGCGTCATCTGCCACATCCAACACGACGAGCAGTTTGGCGTTGGCACTCATGGCGCGCAGGGTTGCGACGGCGGTCTTAGTCGACGGTGACTCGTCGGTCAAGAAGCCGGTTGCTACGTGAATACGTTCGTCGCGCGCCCGATCCGATAGTGCGCCACGCAGGGCCGCTGCCTTCATCTTCTTGGGAGTGCGCTGTTCGTAGCTGCGTGGGGTTGGCCCATGGACCGTTCCACCGCCGACGAACTGCGGTGCACGGATTGAACCCTGACGGGCGCGGCCGGTGCCCTTCTGCTTGTGTGGTTTACGACCGCCACCGCGAACTTCAGCGCGGGTTTTCGTCGAGTGTGTTCCCTGGCGGGCAGCAGCCAACTGAGCAACAACTACCTGGTGCATCAGCGGGATGTTTGCATCAACATCGAAGATGGCAGCTGGTAGTTCGACTTCTCCGTCGGTTCCGCCGTCTGGGGTATGTACTGAAACCGTTGTCATGCCGACGCCCCCTTCACCGCGGTGCGGATGAGCACGAGCGAACCCTTGGACCCTGGAACTGCGCCCTTAATGAGGAGCAGCCCCTTGTCAGCGTCGACTCCTGCGATGGTCAAACTCTGGACTGTCTTAGCTTCATTACCGTCGCGACCGGCCATCCGCATGCCTTTGAAGACACGCCCTGGCGTCGCACACGCACCAATCGATCCTGGCTTGCGGTGGTTGCGGTGTGCACCGTGAGAGGCCCCCACACCGTGGAAACCGTGGCGCTTCATCACACCGGAGTAGCCCTTACCCTTGGTCGTCCCTGAGATGTCAACACGTTGACCTGTCTCGAAGATTTCCGCGGTGATCTCTTGACCCAAGGTGTACTCGCTCGCATCATCGGTGCGCAGCTCAACGAGGTGGCGCTTTGGAGCAACGCCCGCCTTGTTGAAGTGGCCGGAATCCGGCTTATTCACCTTGCGTGGCTCGATGCTGCCGAAACCGAGTTGGACAGCCGAGTAGCCGTCGATCTCTGGTGAGCGCACCTGCGTCACGACGCAAGGGCCCGCCTTGATGACGGTTACTGGCACGACGCGATTACTCTCGTCCCAGACCTGGGTCATGCCGAGCTTCTCGCCCAACACTCCCTTGACGTTCTTAGCCATGATTGTCGCTTCCTCGCCGGTTCTAAAGCTTGATCTCGATGTCGACCCCGGCCGGAAGGTCGAGTCGCATGAGCGAATCAACCGTCTTGGGCGTGGGATCGAGGATGTCGATGAGGCGCTTATGTGTGCGCATCTCGAAGTGCTCGCGGCTGTCTTTGTACTTGTGCGGTGAACGAATAACGCAGTACACGTTCTTCTCGGTCGGCAGCGGCACTGGGCCAGCTACCTGCGCACCGGTACGAGTCACCGTCTCGACGATCTTACGCGCCGAGTTATCGATGACCTCGTGATCATAGGCTTTGAGCCTAATGCGGATCTTCTGTCCCGCCATGGCCGCTTACTTCCTCACTATTGTTTTTAACGAAGGTCTGTGTGGATCTTTTAGCTTTTCTACTTCCCCGTCACGACGGTTCCGTAGCGTGTGGTCAGGACTGACGCTGGCAAGGCCGCCGACTGCGCCGCCTACTTTCCTAGGCAAGCCGCCGAGAGAGCTACCAGCGCCAATCCTGTCCGCACGTAAGTCCGAAACTACTTTGTAATCTTCGTTACCCGTCCCGCTCCGACGGTGCGGCCGCCTTCGCGGATTGCAAACTGAAGTCCCTCTTCCATGGCAACGGGCTGAATGAGCTCGACGCTCATTTCGGTGTTGTCCCCTGGCATGACCATCTCGGTTCCCTCTGGGAGGGTAACCACGCCGGTCACGTCCGTGGTGCGGAAGTAGAACTGCGGGCGGTAGTTGTTGAAGAACGGCGTGTGACGTCCACCTTCGTCCTTGGACAGGATGTATGCCTGTGCCTCGAAGTTGGTGTGCGGCGTCGTGGTCCCGGGCTTAACCAGGACCATGCCCCGCTCGACATCTTCACGCTTGGTGCCACGAAGGAGCAGTCCGACGTTTTCGCCAGCCCGACCTTCGTCAAGCAGCTTACGGAACATTTCGATACCGGTAACGGTCGTACGGCTGGAGCCCTCGCGGATTCCGACCAGTTCGATCTCTTCGTTGACCTTGACGATACCGCGCTCGATACGACCGGTGACAACAGTTCCACGACCGGTGATCGTGAAGACATCTTCAACCGGCATCAAGAATGGCTGGTCGATGTCGCGGTCTGGTGTCGGGATGTACTCATCCACGGCGTCCATAAGCTCAACGATTGACGCGCCCCACTTCTCGTCACCGTTAAGTGCCGGGAAGGCCGCAACCTGGACCACTGGGACATCATCGCCGGGGAACTCGTAGTTGGTGAGTAGTTCGCGCACCTCAAGTTCGACGAGCTCAAGGATCTCTTCGTCGTCGACCATGTCGCACTTGTTGAGGGCGACAACGATCGAGGGAACACCAACCTGGCGAGCAAGAATGACATGCTCTTTGGTCTGTGGCATCGGACCGTCGGTCGCTGCAACCACGAGGATTGCACCGTCCATCTGGGCCGCGCCAGTGATCATATTCTTGATGTAGTCAGCGTGACCAGGGCAGTCGACGTGCGCGTAGTGACGCGACTCGGTCTGGTACTCGACGTGCGCGATCGAAATAGTAATACCACGCTGGCGCTCTTCGGGCGCCTTGTCGATCATGTCGAACGCCGAAGCCTCGTTCAGGTCCGGGTACTTGTCATGCAGCACCTTGGTGATCGCCGCTGTCAGCGTCGTCTTTCCATGGTCAATGTGACCAATGGTGCCGATATTGACGTGGGGCTTAGTCCGCTCGAACTTTGCCTTCGCCACTGGGGCCTCCTAATAACTGTGATGTGTCCGGTGCTGCCCCACTCCCCTTATGGAGTGGGCCCGTTCGCGGTGTTGGTTTGTTGTATTCGGTTATCTCGTTGGGTTGGTTTGTTCTGCGTTGTAAGTGCTGGTGTTACTCGCCCTTAGCCTTCGCGATGATTTCTTCCGCCACGTTGTTCGGCACCTGGGCGTAGGAGTCGAACTGCATTGAGTAGCTTGCGCGTCCCTGGGTGCGCGAGCGGAGATCTCCGACATAGCCGAACATCTCGCTCAATGGGACCAGTGCCACAACTACCCGGGAACCGCTGCGCTCATCCATCGACTGGATTTGACCACGACGAGAGTTGATGTCACCGATGACGTCACCCATAAAGTCCTCGGGAGTGAAGACCTCGACAGCCATCATTGGTTCGAGAAGCGCGGGACCTGCGCGACGTGCACCGTCCTTAAATGCCATCGAACCAGCAATCTTGAACGCAAGTTCAGAGGAGTCAACGTCGTGGTAGGAACCATCAAGCAGAGTGACCTTGACGTCGACCATTGGGTAACCGGCCAGAACACCGTTCTGCATGGCGTCTTGGCATCCGGCGTCGACTGACGGAATGTACTCACGAGGGATGCGACCACCGGTAACTTTGTTGACGAACTCGTATCCGGTCTCGGGCCGATCTTCGTCGTCGTCTGCGGTGGGTGCGTTGGGTCCCATCGAGATGGTGACGCGACCGAACTGACCCGAACCACCGGTCTGCTTCTTGTGCGTGTACTCGATCTTTGCAACGTCTTTGGTGATCGTCTCGCGGTAGGCAACCTGTGGCTTCCCGACATTCGCCTCAACATTGAACTCTCGGCGCATCCGGTCCACGAGCACCTCAAGGTGAAGCTCGCCCATACCTTCGATGATGGTCTGGCCTGTCTCTTCATCGGAGTGAACCCGGAACGTGGGATCCTCGTCGGAAAGACGCTGAATGGCGGTGGCCAGTTTGTCTTGGTCACTCTTGGTCTTTGGCTCGATCGCGACCGAGATAACTGGCGCCGGGAAGGTCATCGACTCAAGAACGACGGGGCTTCCGGCATCACAGAGGGTTTCACCAGTCGTGGTGTCTTTCAGGCCCATGACGGCGACGATCTCGCCGGCGCCGACCGAGTCGATCTCTTCGCGCTTGTTCGCGTGCATTCGGTAAATCTTGCCAATGCGCTCTTTGCGGCCCTTGACGCTGTTGCTCACAGAAGAACCTGCGCTCAACGTCCCAGAGTAAATTCGAATGTAGGTCAGCTTCCCGAGGTGCGGGTCGGCAGCGATCTTGAATGCCAGCGCCGAGAACGGCTCAGCCGAATCTGGTTGGCGGTCAATCTCGACCTCTTCGTCGCCTGGTTTGTGACCCTTGATTGCCTCGATATCTAGCGGGGAAGGCAGGTACAAAACCACGGCGTCGAGCATGGGCTGAACGCCCTTGTTCTTGAACGCTGAGCCAGTGAGAATCGGGTTGACCGCATTCGCCAGGGTTGCGCGGCGAATTGCTGCGTGGAGTTCTTCGACAGTGGGCTCGACGCCATCGAGGAACTTCTGCATCAACTCGTCGTCGTTCTCGGAGATGGTCTCGACGAGCTTCCCGCGCCACTCGGCAGCCTGATCCGCGAGATCGGCTGGGATCGCTTCGATGGTGTAGTCCTCGCCGATCACGGTCTCGCCGCGCCATACAAGGGCGCGCATCTCGACCAAGTCAACGACCCCAATAAAATCGCCCTCGGCGCCGATCGGAATCTGCAGCACGAGAGCGGTTGCGCCGAGGCGGCTTTTGATGCTGTCGACGCACATGAAGAAGTCAGCTCCGGTGCGGTCGAGCTTGTTGACGAAACACATGCGGGGAACGTTGTACTTGTCAGCCTGGCGCCAGACGGTCTCGGACTGTGGCTCGACACCGGCAACACCATCAAAGACTGCGACGGCGCCGTCGAGCACTCGGAGTGAACGCTCCACCTCAACCGTGAAGTCGACGTGGCCGGGAGTATCAATGATGTTGATCTGGTGGTCTTTCCAGTGACAGGTCGTGGCAGCGGAGGTAATCGTGATACCCCGCTCTTGCTCCTGCTCCATCCAGTCCATTGTCGCGCCGCCGTCGTGAACCTCACCGATCTTGTAGTTAATGCCGGTGTAGAACAGGATGCGCTCAGTCGTGGTGGTTTTGCCCGCGTCAATATGCGCCATGATCCCAATGTTGCGGACCTGAGCAAGGTCGGTAGCGGTTCCGGTTGCCACGGGCGTTCTCCTGCCTCTGTTCTAGATGGTGCGAGTACGGATGGGTGAGGTGATGGGTTACCAGCGGTAGTGGGCGAAGGCCTTGTTGGCTTCGGCCATCTTGTGGGTGTCTTCGCGCTTCTTGACGCTCGCTCCCAGGCCATTGCTAGCGTCTAGAATCTCGTTCATGAGGCGCTCGGTCATCGTCTTCTCGCGGCGAGCGCGGGAGTAGCCGATCAGCCAGCGAAGTGCGAGGGTGTTGGCGCGCTGAGGTTTGACCTCAACGGGCACCTGGTAGGTGGCGCCACCAACACGGCGGCTACGAACCTCGAGGGTGGGCTTGATGTTGTCGAGTGCACGCTTGAGAGTCGAGACGGGATCGACACCAGTCTTCTCGCGGCACCCTTCGAGGGCGCCATAGACGATGGACTCAGCGGTCGACTTCTTGCCGTCGAGCAGCACCTTGTTGACCAACTGGCTGACCAGTGGGGAGCTGTAGACGGGATCTACGACGACGGGCCGCTTCGGGGCGGGACCTTTACGAGGCATGTGCTGTTCTACCTACCCTTTTTCCTTTTTGGCACCGTAGCGGCTGCGAGCCTGCTTACGATTCTTCACACCTTGGGTGTCGAGCGCACCGCGCACGACCTTGTATCGAACACCTGGTAAGTCCTTCACTCGACCACCGCGAACGAGCACAATCGAGTGCTCCTGCAAGTTATGGCCGACGCCAGGAATGTAAGCCGTGACCTCGATACCGCTCGACAAGCGAATGCGAGCAACCTTGCGCAGAGCCGAGTTCGGCTTCTTTGGCGTCGTCGTGTAGACGCGAGTGCAAACCCCACGACGTTGGGGGCTGCCTTTAAGCGCGGGGGTCTTGTTCTTCGAGACCTTGTCCTGTCGGCCCTTGCGGACCAACTGCTGAATGGTGGGCACCGAGTCTCCGTTACATACGTTGGCTGTTAGTTGTCTAAGTTGTCTCTTGGTCTTCTGGCGTTCTCAGTGGCGGTCGATCGACGAACAACTGTTGAGTTGAGGCGTCTTGCGGCTACTACTGTTCTTTCCAGTTTTCGTGGTTCTAATCCCCCCAGTTGCTCCGACCCCCGCGTTCGGGCGTGTCGCGGCTCCTGGCACACAAGCGCCAAACAGCCGAAACGGCCACTGTCACGTGGATCAGTTCGCTACCCCACCGGACGTCCGCCGTACCTACCCGTCGCTACAACTCGAAGGAGTTGGGCGCCAGATCCGACACGTTCTTGTGCGGCACATTCCGTAATGTGATGGAGCGAGTGCTTGAGGTTCCCAGGCACAGTCGATAAGGCTACCCGACGCACTGCTGATCGGTCAAAGGTGGGCGGGCATGACGCCTGTCACTATCGCGATTCCCGCGTGATTGCACCTGTCCCGTCTAGCCGGGCAGTCCGGTCGGCGTACTAAAATCTAAAATAGGGTCGGCAAAATTGTGCTTACCGCATCTGGAGCATTCACATCCACCAGAATCGCGATGATGGTAAAGACGGCAAAAATCCCAACACCCAACACCACCGTTGCGATGTTGATCCAGGCAATGACTTTGGCCGCTGTGGCGAAGCCGGCACCTGTTTGCCAACCGCCACTTTGTTCGATCTCTTTCTTCGCCTTGCTGGCGAAGACCAGAGCGACGATGGCGGCGATGATCGGGCAAAACAGCCACGACAAGATCGACACAACGAACGCGACGATCGCGTTCGAGTTGGTTTGTGGAATTGCGGCTGGTGCCGCCGCACCATAGCCGGGAGTCGGTGGAAACTCGCTCGGTGGCGGCTGGTTAATCGGCGCTCCGTAGGGCTGTCCGGTGCTACCGGGCTGCGGAGCAGGCGGGAGTGGTGGAACGGGTTGTGACGGCGGAACCGGCGGGGGGACGCCCGGCTGGCCGCTAGCGGGATCAATCGGATCTTGCGCACCCTGCGGTGGTTGTTGATCGGACACGGCTCCTCCAAGCATCGATGGACTTGACTGAACTCTTCCACTTCGGGACATACCTGGTCAAATGCAGCGATTCATCTGGCCAGGCATGGATGGGATCCAACCGCCCCGTGGCGGCATCGCTCCCGACGGGTACGGCGTTCGCTCAGGTCACGTACTGCGTGCGGTCAGGTGACGCCCTGGTATGAATCCGTTGCGGACTGCACCTCTCCCCTAGAGAAAACTGAATGGCGCTAACTCAATAATCGGACCGTCACGAGTTCACCAGCACCCGCATCCTGCGAACCCATTGGTAGCTCGATGAGACAGTTAGCCCCGGCTGCCGTGGAGCTACGATGTGACCCGTGTCGATCAGCCGTCACAACGGTCCCTGCGCTGAGGTCCGCAACAGCGGGAAGGAACCGCACCCGGTCCGAGCGTCGGGGCTG
>JBLHZE010000080.1:0-8670 GCA_047631015.1 Actinomycetes bacterium | reverse complement strand
CCTGATCGGTGAGCGGCGTGAGAGCGGGCGCAGACGGCATAGACGAGCCTTTCGCTGGTGAACTGTGGCGACGACCTCCCGCACTACCTGGCTCGGGAGTTGGGTCTGGCGGTGATGCTACCTAGCAGAACGGGTCGGCTTCGCGATTTCGAGTGTTCTCAGGTCACGATTTTTAGATAATTCCACGATCGTGGGCAAATTCGGTGATCGAAATTGAACCAAAGCGCGTCATCGATAAGTGCGTGCCTTTTACCGCGGCGCTAGCGCATCAGGTTGTTGATACTGGCAGGGTTGCCGATGTGGATCTTCCCGTGATGCCGCCAGTGGCACCGATGTTGGCCAAACCAGCGAAGACGATGCCAATCGATATGCACTACGAGGGAAAATGGGACGGGTTTCGAGCGATCATCTTTCGCGATCGCGATGAGGTCATTATTGGATCGCGTACTGAGAAGCCACTGACCCGGTACTTTCCCGAGATCGTCGAGATCGCTCTTGCAGGGCTACCGGAACGCTGCGTGGTTGACGGTGAGATCATCATCGTGACCGACGGTCATCTTGACTTCGATGCGCTCCTGCAGCGCATTCATCCGGCCGAATCGCGAGTGGAGACTCTGTCCCAACAGACACCAGCCGAATTCGTCGCGTTCGATCTCCTGGCAATAGATGACCGTGACCTGATGACGGAACGATTCGAGCTCCGTCGCGAGCAGTTGGTGCAGCGGGTGACCAGCCGAAGGGACGGCCTGCACCTGGCACCGGCGACTGATGACATCAGCATCGCTAGGCGCTGGTTCACCGACTTTGAAGGCGCAGGCCTCGACGGAATCATCGCGAAGTCCCGCGGTGGTCGCTACGAACCGAACAAGCGGACGATGATCAAGATCAAGCATGAACGTACGGCTGACTGTGTTGTTGCTGGGTTTCGCTGGCACAAGTCCGGAGGTGTTGTCGGCTCGTTATTACTCGGTCTCTACAACAATGCGGACGTTCTGCAGCAAGTCGGCATAAGCGCCGCGTTCACCATGAGTAAGCGGGCCGAACTCGTTGAACTGCTTGACCCGCTGCGCATCGACCCGGCGACTGGCCATGTCGAGCATCCGTGGCTAAACCGCGAACAAATGACAGACAGCCAACGAGTTCCCGGTACACAGTCTCGCTGGAATGCTGGAAAAGACCTGTCTTGGGTCCCGATTCGACCGGAGCTTGTCGCCGAAGTGGCGTACGACCATATGCAGGGTGACCGGTTTCGGCACACCGCTCGATTTAGACACTGGCGCCCCGATCGCGACCCGCGCTCATGTACCTACGGCCAACTCGAGATCCCTGCGACGTCGACGATACAAGATGTCTTTGAATAGGCCGGGCTCGTGGTAGGTGGGCGCGCTGCGGGGGTTAGCCTTACGTCTATGTCGAAAACGCTCACCCGATTGCCAACAAGGACGACGTGACAATGAGCGATAGCGAGGCACAGAACTCGCCAGAGGAATCGGCATCCGACGCGCCACCGCTGCCCAGTGGAATCCCACTACCCGGCCCGCTCTCGTCGCTAGGCGAGGAACTGCGAACAGACGTGCCGATTCAGTCCAATACGTTGGTAAACGCGATCGGGGGCTGGCGCGGGGTTATTGATAGCAGTCTGCCGTCCTTGACGTTCATCACCGCTTACCTAGTCACCGGGCAGAACCTGACGACGGCGATCTGGACAGCGATTGGCGCCGGGGCACTCGTCGCAATTTGGCGCCTCCTACGTAGGCAGAGCTTGCAGCAAATTATTGGCGGCTTTGGCGGCGTGGCACTCGCGGCGTTTATCGCTGCCCGCACCGGTGAGGCGGCTAACTTCTTCTTGCCTGGTCTCCTGATAAACCTGGCTTATGGAATAGCCTTCGTTATCTCCAACCTCGTCAGGTGGCCGCTGGTCGGTGTCGCCGTCGGTGCGGCTACCGGTGACGCGACTGGGTGGCGCCAAGACCCAGCGTTGACGCGTGCGTACCGGCTCGTCACCTGGGTCTGGGCCGGCATGTTTGGGCTTCGCCTTGCCATCCAACTCCCACTGTACTTCGCGAGTCTGGTGGGAGCCCTTGGCGTCGCAAAGATCGCTCTCGGTTGGCCACTGATTCTGCTGGTCGGACTGTGGAGCTACCGGATTATCAAACCCGCTTTGGCAGCAGCGCATGCCCGCCGCCAAGAAGCTTCCGATAACCAAGGAGCCCAGGGAGTTATTGACTCCGAATCCGACTAGGCCCCGATCTTTGAGTGACGTGTTCGAGAGCAGCTTCTTGGAACCTATGAGACCTATGGTTACGCCCCAATTTCCCTGGCTAAAAGAGCCGCGTAGCGGTGCTGGTCATAGGGGAAGCATGGGCTAGCAGGGGTCGTCTACTAGATTTGGGCTGATCCTCTATCTCCGACGTGTAGGAAAGGCCAAAATCTCAATGGCGAGTAACGACAGCTTTGGTGCCCGATCCACCCTCACCGTTAACGGTGAGGACTATGAGATCTTTCGGATCTCGGCGGTGGAGGGATCGTCTCGGCTGCCATTTACCCATAAAGTTTTACTCGAGAATCTGCTGCGAACCGAAGACGGTGCAAACGTGACGGCCGAGCAGATCCAAAGTCTTGGTCAATGGAATGCCTCGTCTCAGCCGCATCAGGAGATTCAGTTCACGCCTGCACGTGTCATTATGCAGGACTTCACCGGTGTGCCTTGTGTGGTCGATCTTGCAACGATGCGCGAAGCGATGTCGGAGCTCGGGGGAGATACCAGCAAAATCAACCCCCTTGCCCCCGCTGAACTGGTCATCGACCACTCGGTGATTGCTGATCATTTCGGGACTCCGCTCGCCTTCGGGCGCAACGTCGAACTCGAGTACGAGCGCAATGAGGAGCGTTATAAGTTTCTCCGCTGGGGCCAGAGCGCATTTGACGAGTTCAAGGTCGTGCCGCCGGGCACCGGGATCGTCCACCAGGTGAATATCGAGCACCTGGCTCGCGTCGTCATGACCCGCAAGGGCCAGGCCTATCCAGATACCTGTGTCGGTACTGATTCTCACACCACGATGGTGAACGGACTCGGTGTCCTGGGCTGGGGAGTCGGCGGTATTGAAGCCGAGGCCGCAATGCTCGGTCAGTCCGTCTCGATGCTGATCCCACGGGTCGTTGGATTCGAGCTAACCGGAGAATTGCCGGCGGGCGCGACGGCAACAGACCTCGTTTTGACGATTACCGAGCAACTCCGCGAGCATGGTGTCGTCGGCAAATTCGTCGAGTTCTACGGCGACGGAGTCGCTGCGGTTCCGCTTGCCAACCGGGCAACTATTGGAAATATGAGTCCCGAGTATGGCTCGACGGTCGCGATCTTCCCGATCGATGAGGAGACCAGTCGCTACCTGCGGATGACCGGGCGAAGTGAGGAGCAGGTCGCGCTGATTGAGGCGTACTGCAAGGAACAAGGTCTGTGGCACGATCCGGACGTGGAGGTGACCTACTCCGAGACTCTTGAACTCGACGTAGGAACGGTTGTGCCGTCCTTGGCAGGTCCAAAGCGGCCACAGGATCGGATTGCCCTAACGGAATCGAAGGATGCGTTTCGTGCGGCGGTTGTCGACCATGCACTCCCCGTGGAGTCAGCGGTAGATGAGGCCGAGATTGAGTCGTTCCCCGCATCTGACCCACCTGCAGTATCCGGTGATACATCTGACGGCGAGCCGGTAGCACCCGGCCACGCCGATGGGCGCCCAACGCGGCCCACTCCCGTGACTCTGGCCGACGGCACGGACACCATCATTGATCACGGAGCGGTTGTTATTGCGGCGATCACGTCGTGTACGAACACGTCAAACCCCTCGGTGATGCTGGGTGCAGGATTGCTGGCGAAGAAGGCCGTTGAGGCGGGGCTCGTATCGAAGCCCTGGGTGAAGACGACGCTAGCCCCCGGATCGAAGGTCGTCACTGACTACTACGAGAAGGCTGGTCTCACTCCCTACTTAGAGAAACTCGGCTTTGATCTGGTCGGCTACGGCTGTACGACCTGTATCGGAAACTCTGGGCCACTCCCGGCTGAGGTGTCAGCCGCTGTCAACGAGGCCGATCTTGCTGTCGTGTCCGTGCTGAGTGGAAATCGAAACTTTGAAGGCCGAATCAATCCCGACGTCAAAATGAACTATCTTGCATCTCCGCCCTTGGTCGTTGCCTACGCCATAGCTGGGACGATGGATATTGACGTGGCGACTGAGCCGCTAGGGATCAGTCCGGCAGGGGAGAGTGTATTCCTGCGAGATATCTGGCCCTCAGCTCTCGAGATCGAAGAGACCGTAGCTGCCTCAATCGATTCAGATATGTTCACCAGCCGATACCAAGATGTGTTTGCAGGTGACGAGCACTGGCGTTCGCTTGACACCCCGGTAGGCAAGACCTTCTCGTGGGATCCCGATTCGACCTATGTCCGCAAACCCCCATACTTCGATGGCATGGCTGCTTCCCCGCGCCCGGTAACCGATGTGATCGGCGCTCGCATCCTCGCCAAACTTGGTGACTCAGTGACGACTGACCACATCTCACCCGCCGGCTCCATTAAGGCCGACAGCCCGGCGGGGGTCTACCTCGCCGAGCACGGAGTGGCTCGTAAGGACTTCAACTCATATGGGTCACGCCGCGGAAACCACGAAGTCATGATTCGTGGAACCTTTGCCAATATTCGGCTGCGCAATCAACTGGTTCCCGGGGTAGAGGGCGGCTTCACGCGCGACTTTACTGCGGTCGCCGACCCAGCGGGTGCTCCCACCACCACGATCTATGACGCATCAGCGTCGTATATCGCGGCCGGTACTCCGTTGGTCGTTCTTTCGGGTAAAGAGTACGGATCAGGTTCTTCCCGGGACTGGGCAGCGAAAGGCACGTCGCTGCTCGGTGTCAGGGTCGTTATTGCGGAATCCTACGAGCGAATTCACCGATCGAATCTGATCGGAATGGGCGTCCTTCCATTGCAGTATCCGGAAGGCCAGTCTGCTGACGGGTTGGGACTAACGGGTGAGGAGACCGTCTCGGTGACCGGGATTGAGGCACTCAATGACGGGTCAATCCCGCAGACTGTCTCGGTTGTGGCAACGAAGGCTGATGGTTCGTCATTGTCCTTCGATGCCGACGTTCGCATCGATACTCCGGGCGAGGCGGACTACTACCGGAACGGCGGCATCCTGCAGTACGTACTACGTTCGTTGGCGTAACACCGACTTCGTTGTCGTCACGCGAATGGGGCCGGCCTACACTTACTTAACGGTCGTTATGTGCCGACGCGTAAGCGGCAGATAGCTTCCGGTGACGGCGGTCGCGATTAGCGTCTGTCTCGGGATCAACATGGCGAAGGGACCGGCATGAGCTTGCTGGAGAATATTCGCCAACCGAGCGATCTCGGTGCACTAGATGGTGATCAGATGGCTCAGCTCACCGGGGAGATTCGAGCTTTCTTGGTTGATCGGGTTTCGGCTACTGGGGGACACCTCGGCCCGAACCTCGGGGTGGTGGAGTTGACGCTCGCATTGCACCGAACCTTCGATAGCCCCCGCGACGCGATCTTGTGGGATACCGGGCATCAGTCCTATGTGCACAAGATCGTCACGGGGCGTTCCGGGCAATTCGACACGCTACGCCAAACTGGCGGACTCTCGGGCTACCCAAGTCGTGCCGAGAGCGAACACGACGTGATCGAGAACTCGCACGCATCCACCGCCCTGGCTTACGCAGACGGCATCGCCAAAGCATGGGCCCTGCGCGACCAACTTGCGACGGGATCAGATCCTGGCCGACACGTCATAGCGGTTGTTGGCGACGGCGCATTAACTGGGGGAATGTCGTGGGAGGCGCTCAATAATATCGCTGGTAGTGATCGACAAGTCATCATTGTGGTTAATGACAATGCGCGCTCCTACGCCCCAACAATCGGCGGACTTGCTCATCATCTCGCGACGCTCCGGACCACTGATGGCTACGAGCGGTTCCTCTATTGGGGTAAGCGGATCGTGAAGCGCGCACCGGTTGTTGGCGGTCCTACCTACGATGCTCTTCACGGGTTGAAGAAGGGCGTCAAGGACATGGTTGCCCCGCAGGGGATGTTCGAAGACCTCGGTCTCAAGTACATCGGTCCCATTCCAGGCCATGACCTCGAGGCGCTGGAATTCGCGCTGGCGAGGGCGAAATCCTACAACGGGCCGGTAATCGTCCACGCGATCACCGAGAAGGGCTACGGCTATCGCCCGGCTGAGCTTGACGAGGCAGATCACCTTCACGGTATCGGTGTGATCGATCCGGAGACCGGTAAGTCCGTGGCTGGCAGCGTGCCCACTTGGACGTCGGTGTTCAGCGACGAGATCGTCAAGGCCGGAGCGATTGATGAACGCGTCGTGGCGATCACCGCTGCAATGCTGGCACCCACCGGACTCGAATCGTTTGCGAGCGAGTATCCAACACGGGTCTTCGATGTCGGAATCGCTGAACAACATGCCGTGACGAGCGCGACGGGGATGGCTTTCGCAGGACTGCACCCGGTCGTGGCGGTCTATGCGACTTTCATCAACCGGGCGTTCGACCAGGTGTTGTTTGATGCCGGCCTGCACGGCGCGGCTATTACATTCGTACTCGATCGAGCCGGGGTGACTGGCCCGGACGGCGCAAGCCACAACGGGATGTGGGATATGTCGTTGCTAGCGATAGTTCCGGGAATACGTATCGCCGCCCCGCGAGATGGGCAGCGACTGCGGGATCTCTTCAATGAGTCGCTGGAGATTTCAGACGGCCCGTCGGTCGTACGGTTCCCAAGCGGGGCGGTCCCCCCGGCTATCGAAGCTGTATCAGCCAACGGCCCCGTGGATATCCTTCGTGAAGCCAGCCACAGCGATGCACTCCTGATCGTCTCGGTGGGCGCCATGGCTGGGGTAGTTTTGGCGGCAGCACAAATCGCTGCCGACGCTGGAGTGCAGACTCGAGTCGTTGACCCGCGTTGGGTCGCTCCAATCTCTGACGAGCTCATTAGCTTGGTGGAGCAAAGCTCAGCAGTGGTCACGGTTGAAGACAATGTCCGGACTGGGGGTGTGGGATCTCGTCTATCTCAGGCAGTCCGCGATGCCGACATCGATGTGCCGATGCGGGATTACGGACTACCTGGAGATTTCCTGGCACACGGGAAACGGGCCGATGTCCAAAAGGCCGCCGGTATGGCTGCCGAAGAGATCGCGGCGGCGATCATTGCCCTCGGTGCTGCTGCCTCTTCCTGAGTCAGACCACGAGCGAACGTCAGGTTCACCCGTTCGGTTGATGGTCGAATTCGGCTAAACCGTTCGCCGTCACTACGAGACGCGGATACTATTCGACGCACGAGTAGCCCCCAGTTCAGCGCCGAACGATTCCTCGCGCCGTTCGTGACCCAGGAGAACGAGTGCCTCAACGCGTCGAATCGTCGGTAGCCGATCGACCATTCGACGCGCGGACCATCTCGAGCCTCTGGTGGCAGGTCGCTCTGTTCGGGGTGGCCTACGGTTGGTTACTAAGCCTCGAAGTTGCCCTGCGCGTTGATGGCAGTTGGGCACCGATGGGGATTTCGGTTGGTCTCGCTGCCGGAGTTTTGGTTCGCGTACCCCGGAACAGTCGTATTCTCTTTGCCGCAATCCAATTCGTCACCGGCTTTGCGGCATTGCTACTTGGTGGAGCGGCTATGCCGCTGGCGGCAGGGTTGAGTGCGACCGGGGTTGCAGTCAGCGTGATTGCAGCCACCCTGATTATCGGCTTCGCACCGCGCACCCTGCCGCGGTGGGATGGGTTCGTTGGCTTGATAATTGCTGCGCTGTTTGCTGCGTCAATCGGTGCCGGTGCCGCGGCACTTACCGCTTCTTTGGCGGGGGACGAGGCGCCGAAGGCGGTCTGGCAGAGCGCCTGGGTGGCATTTGCTAGTGGGATTATTTTCGCCGCACCGGCCGTCCTCATGTTCCGTCGCTCCAGGTTTCCGGTCACAACTGCTCGACTGGTCGAGCTCGTCTCGGCGATTCTGTGCGCTGCTGCCGTGTTGACACTCGTCTTGGGTTTTGGTGGAACCCAGCTCACCCAAAGCGGGGGAGTGCAGTACCTACTCATCCCAATTATTCTGTGGTTCGCGATCCGGTTTGGGCTGGCTGTAACGGCAGCAGTGGCATCTGTTGTTGACATCGTCGTGGTGGCGGTTACGCACAACGGAGTTGGGCCGTTTTTCAGCGACGGAACGGAGCCGCTTGCTCTACTGGGGCTGCAGATCACCCTGACACTGGTTGCATTAGCCATCTACTCAGTTGCGGTGAACGAGGAACAGCGGCGGAGCAGCGCGATCCGGCTCAGCGTTGCACATGGATTGGTCGATTCCCTGCTGGCCAACAGTGATGCCATGATCAGCGTCGTCAGGTACGACAAGTTCGGGCAAGCCCGGTACCTGCTGGCTAACCCGCTTTTTGCTGATGTCCTGGGGCGTGAAGTCGACGATATTGTCGGCAAAACCCAAGACGAGCTCGCTGCTACGCCGGAGGCCGCACAACGCCTGCGATCCCAAGATATGGCCGTGATCGAATCCGATGCCTCGCAGGTGTTCGTGACTCGGTCGGTGACAGGTTCCGATGCCGAGGAAGTCTCGCACGAATCCAAGGTCTACCTGCT
>JBLHZE010000079.1:0-8704 GCA_047631015.1 Actinomycetes bacterium | reverse complement strand
CGGTTGGGAAGTCAGGGCACGTATCGCCGTAGCCCGCCGATAAAGCCTGACCCAGCTGCGAATTAGCCAGACGCCGATAAGACCGACGTAGAGCCAAGTAAGTAATGCGGCCACCGCGGTCGGTAGGAAAATTACGAGTACGACGCTTGCCAGGTACATCAAGACGAGGACGATGAACGTCGCCGCCAGGGCTGCTACGAAGGCCCCAAAGCGAGCACGTATGGCCTGGAAGTTTGCTGAGAACGGATGTCTACTTCCGTCGGCGATTGCAATTCCTACGAATGGGAACAGGGCGGCAACGATCAGTCCCGGAATGATCCAGACGAGGAGCCCAGCGACCGTCAGAACCAGCCAGAGCAAGGTCCACCCCAGGAATTGCCACAGTCGAGGTCTGATCCGCCGGAGGCCGTTGCCGAGGCTGGTCGACTGCTCACCACTGGCCAGAATCGTTCCCAGAATAACCGCACTTGTTAGCAAGATAGACAGTGCCGAGATCGTGGCTAGTCCGATGAACAGTGGCGTGTTCAGCCCAAAGATCGGTTCGGGCAAGATTAGGAGGCTCTGAATCACTGCGTTAATCACGATGATGATGGCGAATGTTGCCAGGGGGCTCGCTCTGTGGGCGTTACTCATGGGGTTGCCTGCGCAGCCTGGTTCAGTACGGTCGACGCCGAGCCGGTGAAGATCTGCTCATTGCCGACCGTGATCGTCATCTGCGGGTCTTTTGAATTCGCCTCCGATACGCGCACGAGGATGGCTCGGCCATCAGACGTTGTTCCTTTGCATGTGTAGAGCGTGGCTGAATTAGCGGTGCACCGGGGCGCCTGTTGAATCGGAATCGACTGCTCGGTCAGAACGTCCGTTGCGGCCGCTGTTACGTAGATTAGGTCCATATTCGGCACTGTGCCGAGACCTTCGTATTGGCTGCATCCAGCAGCCGATACGAAGGTGCTCGCTGCGCCGAGCGCAACTAGTAGACGACGTCTTGGTGATGCTGCGAGGAAGCTCATTGCTGATCACCAACGTCAGCTGAGGTCTTGCGGGCCATTAGTCGCGCGGTGTTCTTGGCGCGTTCCTTCTGTACCGCGGAGGTGGTGATCTTCGCTAGATCGAATGGTGTTCGCATTAGTAGTTCACAGTTTCGATCCAGGAGCGACCCAATCCTGGCGGCTGGTTGGGACTGCCAGACATTCGCCGCCAATTGGCGACTAAGAGATCCAAGGCCAACTTGGGAGTAGTCCCCGCTCTGCCACTCGGCTGGAGAATCGTGATCGAGGCACGTCGTGAACAGCGACATGGTTCCGTCTCCGTTATCCATGATTTCGATGGTCTGTTGTTGCTGAGGGAAGTCAACGCACGACGCTGTCGTGATCTCCCAGAATCCACCACCATCGGCCGTGGGGTGTGGGGTGATGGTGTTGACGTGGGTATGGCCGTTGACCCAGGCAACGAGGTGTGGATAGCGACCCAGCATCTCCACGAATTCGTCCGCGTGAATCAACCGTTGGCTTGGACCGATCGCCGGCTCTGCCGGGTTCTCCAAGCTGTAACTGTTGTGGTGGCTACAAACGACCGCGAGCTTGTTCTCAGCTGTTGTTTGCGCGAGCGCAGCTTCCAGCCAGTCATACTGATCCTGTGGGACAGCTCCGTCTGCTCCCCCCACTTGATTACATGTGTCGAGACCAAAGACGCGCAACCAGGGGCTGACGTCGGCCTGCCACCACGTTTGGCCAGTCGTAATATTCTGTTGACTGAAGCCATGGCCGATCGGCCCCGGCGTCGCGGGACTCTCCACGTGTGCCTGCATGAAGCCGAGTTGATCGAAGAGTTTTCGCTCTGGATTGGCAGTGACCGTATGAATCCCGGGCACGACCTGGGCTCGGGCTCGAATCGAGTTGACGAGCTGAGTGAACATGCTGGGGTTTGTGCCCCACCAACTTGCCATCATCCGCATTGAGGCTGGCCACAGTGCTGCTTTGCGGTCACCGATGGCCCAGGTCTGGAATTGAGGCTCAACTGCCATAGTGCCCAAGAACAGAGTGTCGTGGTTCCCGTACACGGCGTACCACGGAACCGGAAGGCCTACTGATTCCACGACCTGATCGACCGCGGCCGTGAGCACTCCGGGCAACGTCGGAAATCCTCTCGCGCCGAACTCATTGAGATCTGGATTATCCGGATGAAACACGTAGTCGGCATCTGCCCAGGCCTGAACGCCCTGGTACTCACCTGTGCGTCCGCTATTAGGCGTGACGCTCTTTCCGTCCAGCATGTCGACACACCAATTGAGCTCCAGGTTGCTTTGCGAGTCGGCACTATCGCCGGTGTTCAACACCATGGACATCGGCTCGCCTGTGAGTGGCGAGTACTTCGCCCTGTCAACCGAGGCGACCATCTGTGCGAGGACCTGGACGGTCATCGTCTCCTGCGGGCGCGAGGCACCGATAAATTCTTCAGATAAGGCCACGAACGGTTCCAGTCGGCCCGGAGATTGCGCGTCAATAATGTGGATATCGCTGAGGTGCCCAAGGTAGCAAAGTGAGCGACGATTGACCGCCCGACCTGCGGGTGGCGCGGCTCGCAAAAGATCGGTTCGTGTTAAGTATGGCTCCCCAGGAGCAGGAACCAGAATCCGGTATTGAGCTTGCGCTTTTGAGCTCAGCTTTATTGTTTGCGTCAACGTCGAGAGAGTGTCTGGCGGCTGGGTAGGGGCCGCGAGGGCTGCCGCGAGAAACTCCGGCGACAGGACAAAGGCTCCGGCTGCCGCTGTAGTTGCCGCCAGAAACGCGCGGCGACTCAGACCTGACACGATGTCACACCTTTCGAAACATTTCGTCGTGCGGCGATGACTCTTCGATTCGAATCGGCTCGCACGGTCACTATCGCAAAACCTAACGGATAGCCTAGGCTCATGGCCGCACCACGAGAGATCTCTCCATTCGGAACAATTGCCACTGCGATGATCACCCCGATGGCTGCAGACGGCGCCGTCGATTACGAGGGTGCAGCCCAACTGGCGGAACTGCTAGTCGATGCCGGTAACGACGCACTCGTTATCAACGGCACAACGGGTGAGGCTCCAACGACCAGTGATAGCGAGAAGAATCGGCTACTAGAGGTTGTCATCGAAGCTGTTGGGCAACGAGCGACGATCACCGCTGGCGTCGGCACGAATGACACCGCGCACTCGATCCAGTTAGCCCGTGACGCTGTCGAACGCGGTGCAGACGGCCTGCTTGCCGTCACCCCGTACTACAGCAAGCCACCACAAGCAGGGATCGCTCGTCACTTCCTCGCGATTGCCGATGCTGTTGAGGCGCCGATCATGCTTTACGACATTCCAGCTCGAACGGGCACACCTATCGATTGGCAGACCCTCGTGCTGATCGCTGAGCACCCGAATATTGTCGCAGTCAAAGATGCCAAGGGTGACCTCGAATCGGTTGTGGAGGTACTGCGGCGAACCGATTTGGTCTGGTATTCCGGTGACGATGGTATGAATCTGCCACTCCTTTCGATTGGCGCTGCCGGGTTTGTCAGCGTCACTGGGCATCTGGTTGCGGCTCGTTTGCGGGAACTCGCAGAGGCGTTCTGGTCAGGGGATACCACGGGTGCTATTGCTATTAACGAGGCGCTACAACCAGTCTCGACTGGACTCTTCCGCACCCAGGGTGCAATTCTGACCAAAGCAGCGCTCAATCAGTTGGGCCTTCCTGCCGGGCCGATGCGCTCACCACTTGTTGATGCCACCGCAGATCAAATTGCCCGGTTGCGGATGGATCTAGCCGCCGGTTTAGTCGAAGGGTTTGTCGCGTGAATCCCACTCTGTCGACGCACGCCGAACTAAGCGCACCCCCAGAGCTAGCCCCAGACACCCTGCGCGTTGTTGCCTTAGGCGGGCTCGGGGAAATTGGCCGCAACATGACGGTCTTCGAGATCAACTCGCGGTTGCTGATTGTCGACTGTGGCGTGTTGTTCCCCGAGGAGTCCCAGCCAGGAGTGGACCTGATCCTGCCGGACTTCGACTACATCCGGGATCGGCTCGACGATGTTGATGGGCTTGTTCTAACCCATGCCCACGAGGACCACGTCGGAGCGCTGCCCTACTTGCTGCGTGAACGTAGAGATATTCCGATCTACGGTTCGAAACTGACTCTTGGTCTGGTCAGCGCGAAGCTACGGGAACACCGAATCAAGCCGGAACTTACCGAGGTTGCTGCCGGAGGTGCCGAGAAGATCGGTGCCTTCGATGTTGAGTTTGTTGCGGTCAATCATTCGATCCCAGATGCACTTGCCGTGGCCATTGACACTCCTGCTGGTCGGGTCTTGCACACGGGTGACTTCAAGATGGATCAGCTCCCGCTTGACGGTCGCATCACTGACCTCAATTCGTTCGCTCGTCTCGGCGATGAGGGTGTCGACCTATTCCTTGTGGACTCGACGAACTCAGAGGTCCCGGGCTTCGTTACGAGCGAGCAGAAGATTACGCCAGTTATGGACGAGGTATTCACTAAAGCACCCGGGAGACTGATTGTTGGCTGCTTTGCGTCGCATATGCACCGGGTTCAGCAAGTGATTAACGCGGCAGTTGCGCACAATCGCCGCGTCGCATTCGTCGGGCGGTCAATGGTCCGAACGATGAATGTAGCGAAGGACTTGGGCTACCTGAAGGTTCCGGGCGGCGTCCTCGTGTCTGTCGACCAGCTTGATGAGCTGCCCGACGATGAGGTCGTCATGGTCTGCACTGGGTCACAGGGCGAGCCGATGGCCGCATTGGCTCGGATCGCGAATCGCGATCATAAGATTCGGGTTCACGACCAAGACACCGTGCTGTTGGCATCATCGGTAATTCCGGGCAACGAAAACTCGATCAACCGCGTTATTAATGGGCTGTCTCGCTGGGGTGTGAACGTCATCCATACCGGCAATGCCCTCGTGCATGTCTCGGGCCACGCAGCGGCCGGAGAACTGCTGTACGTCTACAACATCGTGAAACCAGCCAATGTCATGCCCGTTCATGGGGAGGTCCGTCATTTGATCGCCAACGCGGGACTGGCGGTCGCGGCGGGAGTTGACCCCGAACACGTGATCTTGGCCGAGGACGGCACGGTAGTGGACCTCAAAGACGGGGTGGCCAAAATCGTCGGTCGTGTTCCCTGCGGATATGTATTCGTCGATGGAGCGAGTGTTGGCGAAACGTCCGAAGGTTTACTTAAGGACCGTCGAATTCTGAGTGAAGAAGGATTCGTTTCAGTTTTTGTCGCGGTCAACTTTTCCGACCAGAAGATCGTCGCGGGGCCAGAGGTCACCGCGCGAGGATTCGCTGAGGGGAACAAGGTCTTTGACGATGTTGTGACCAAGATCGCTACCCGGCTCGAAGAAGCATTGACCGACGGAGTCACCGACACCTATCAGTTGCAGCAACTCATCCGCCGTACGACCGGGAAGTGGGTCGGGGAGCGGTTGCGCCGTCGACCAATGATTGTCCCGGTTGTGGTCGAGGCATAGTTTCGCGCGTGCAAATATGACGAGAACCGGGCAAATCGCCGCGTGTAGGAATCCCGATTGTCCGTGTTCGCCGTTATCCTCTCTTCATGGCGACACGCACGCCCACATCCTCCCGCTCGCGATCCGGATCAGGCTCCGGGGCGCGGCGTAACTCGCGGGGCTCTAATGGTCGGTCAGGTTCCTCTCGGAGTAAATCTTCGAAGACTATGACTAAGACGACGAAAAAGAGCCCACCGCGTAGCTCCGGTGGATCTCGGCATACTCAGCAACCAACTACCAGCAATGGACCCGGTCTGTTCGCGAGGATTCTGATGTGGATCGCGCGGATTATCGGCGTCACGTGGATGGGTCTTGCCCACGGGCTTGGAGCGACTGCTCGGGCTTTTGGCCCCAAAGAGGAGCTGGATCCGTCTGATCGACGTGATGGGATCGGACTACTTACCGTCATTTTGGCGGTTGTTGTGGCCCTGGGCGCCTGGGTGGGTATCGGTGGACCAGTCGGCACTCTCGTCGTCGCGCTCGTCAGCGGTTCGGTGGGTTCACTGGTCGTCATACTCCCGTTCATCTTGCTATGGATTGCCTGGCGCGCTTTGCACAATCCGCTTGAACAAATGGTTCGGTCTGTGATGTGGGGCTGGATCGTGGTCGGTTTGTCGACCGTGGCGGTATGGCAATGTCTGGCCGGAGCACCGGTTCCCAGTGATGGGGCCGAGGTAATGCGTTCTGCGGGCGGCTGGGTGGGGTGGATCCTGACCGCACCGTTCGTTGCCTTACTGGGGTCGCTGTTGACGGGTCTGATCGCACTCGCGGTGCTCGGTATCGGCGTCCTCATGGTCATGCAGATCCCGCCACGTGAGTTTGCTCAACGACTGCGTGATTATACGAATCTGGTGGGCGGTAGCGAGCCGGTTGAGGACTCTGACCCGAGCGCTGATACCTCGGTGCTGACGCCAACCAAAGCAGGTGGCACGACGACAGATACAACGCCCAAACCCAGCACGCTTAGGAAAAGTTTGGCCTCGCGATTCGGGCGCAGGAAGAAAGAAGGATCCTCCGAACCGATCGAACTTGTGGGCAACGAACCATTCGCCGCGGTTGTGGCTGAAACTGCTGTCGCTGGGACAGGCCATGCGGTCGTCAGCAAGATTGACGAGGCTGCCGATTCGGGTGAGACCCGCACCGACCTGACTCCCGTCGACATCACGGACGGTGCAGTAGCCGCACCGGAGCAACTTTCGCTCGCTGGCGATGTCATGTACCAGCGTCCTGGCCCATCGTCGCTGAAGCCAGGGGCTGCGCCCAAGACGGCAACGAAAGCCAATGACCGCATCGTTGAGGCACTGACTGGTGTTCTTGACCAGTTCGAGATCGATGCCCGCGTCACAGGTTTTATGCGTGGTCCGACCGTAACGCGCTACGAGGTTGAACTCGGCCAAGGCGTCAAGGTCGAGCGAGTAACGGCGTTGAGCAAGAACATCTCCTATGCAGTTGCAAGTGCCGAGGTTCGGATTCTTTCGCCGATCCCTGGAAAGTCCGCGATTGGGATTGAGATCCCTAATACCGATCGTGAGCTCGTGAGTCTCGGTGATGTGCTTCGTAGTTCAGCTGCGACCACCAGCCCACATCCGATGGTTGTTGGGTTGGGTAAGGACGTCGAGGGTGGATTTGTTTGCGCGAACCTCGCGAAAATGCCACATATTCTTGTTGCTGGTGCGACTGGAGCAGGCAAGTCGAGTTGCATCAACTCACTCATTACATCTGTTTTGGTACGGGCCACTCCTGATGACGTGCGGATGATCCTGATTGATCCCAAACGGGTCGAGCTGACGATCTATGAGGGCGTTCCGCACCTCATCACCCCGATCATTACGAATCCAAAGAAGGCTGCCGACGCGCTCGCATGGGTCGTCAAAGAGATGGATTTGCGCTACAACGATCTGTCTGATTTTGGCTTCCGACATATCGATGACTTCAACAAGGCAGTTCGTGCTGGAAAGGTGAAGGTTCCGCCTGGCGTAGATCGCAAGCTCAGGCCGTATCCATACCTCCTCGTCGTGGTCGATGAGCTCGCTGACCTGATGATGATTGCCCCCCGTGACGTGGAGGATGCCATCGTGCGCATCACTCAACTTGCCCGAGCCGCCGGAATTCACCTCGTACTCGCAACTCAGCGGCCTAGTGTCGATGTTGTGACTGGTTTGATTAAGGCGAATGTGCCAAGTCGGCTGGCATTCGCGACCTCTAGCTTGGCCGACAGTCGCGTGATTCTGGATCAGCCGGGTGCCGAGAAACTCGTCGGCCAGGGCGACGGGCTGTTTCTGCCGATGGGGATGAGTAAACCCATACGAGTCCAGGGTGCGTTTATCACCGAAGCAGAGATCCGGACAGTGGTCGAGCACTGTAAAAAACAGATGTCTCCGGATTATCGCAACGAGGTAGTTTCTGTAGCCGCAACGTCTGCCATGCCGGCTGAAGATATCGGCGATGATTTGGACACGTTGTTGCAGGCAGCCGAACTGGTTATCTCAACTCAGTTTGGCTCGACATCGATGTTGCAACGCAAACTCAAAGTGGGGTTTGCCAAGGCCGGGCGGCTGATGGATTTAATGGAATCACGCGGAATTGTGGGCCCGTCTGAAGGGTCGAAAGCGCGGGATGTCCTTGTCGCTCCCGACGATCTTGCGGCAATCTTGGCCGATCTGCGCGGTGAGGTGAACGACTAGTTCCTCTGGTCACCGGAGTCCGGCGAGTCAGGAGCAAGGTGAGGTCGGCGCCGAGATCGGTTTTGTAGCACACGAAACTATGCATAGGGCCGCCAGCTAATCTCTAGGTAGAGTTTGGGATTTTCCGGCTCTAGATGGCTGGCCTGTAATGCCTGACACTTTTTTGGTAGCCTGCTCGGATTATCTAGAGGTTGGAGAAGACTAGGTGCAGTTTCTGGAGTCTTTGCCTCTCTGGCCGTTGTGGCCGCTGTTGTTGTTTACCGCGCTCTTCACTTATCTTGGGTATCGGTACGTCGCATGGGCCTACGGCTTGGATGCAGAAAATGCCGATACCGCGCACTGGGCGTCTACTGGGGCCTGGAAGCTGTTCAGTGGCACCGCGACTGGCCTGTTTATCCTGCTCGGCTTCACGATCAGCGTTCTATGGACGACTTTCAATGCTGAAATCATGGCGGTAAACGGAGAAGTGCAGA
>JBLHZE010000078.1:0-8715 GCA_047631015.1 Actinomycetes bacterium | reverse complement strand
CGCGCTATCCTTCAGCGCTTCTCGCAGACGAGTCTCCCGGCCATCAAGAGCAACCAACTCAACCTCGGCACCGGCCAGGTCGACCGATGCTGGGATGCAGTCAACGCCGGGAACTCGGGTGGCAACGATCGCCTCCGTGACAGGCCGATCGTCAATCAAGACGTCATACACGTCCGGCACGGCACCGCCGCGAGTGAGGCCGAGTGCGTGCGAAGCATTGCCCTGCGGGTCAAGGTCAATGACGAGAACACGGTGACCCAACTCAGCCAAAGCAGCCGCCACATTGACTGTGGTCGTCGTCTTCCCTACTCCGCCCTTCTGATTAGCGACGGCGATTACCCGCACGGCGACTCCCTCTGTTCGATGTGATGTCTTTGACCTCGACGATGACTGTCGGATGGTCCAGCCAGTCTCCACACACGTGCACCTCGGTAGATCCTGCCCCAAGTTTCCGTAGTTCGGGGCCTGCTTGGGAGATTTCCTCTGCTGCAGTTTGACCCTTGAATGCCACGACCGAGCCGCCGGGGGAGACGAACGGTCCCAACCAGACCAGCAGTTTCGGAAGCGGCGCGACTGCTCGGGCAGTGACGACATCGCCAGATACACTTCCAGCCAGATCCTCTGCCCTCCCTCGCACGACAGCTACCCGGTCCGCGAGCCCAAGATGGCCAACTGCCAGCTCCAGGAACTCCACTCTGCGCAACATGGAATCCACGAGCGTGACAGTGAGGTCAGGACGAGTGATGGCCCACACGAGGCCCGGAAGGCCAGCACCTGTTCCGATATCGACAACGGATGCTCCGGCTCGGATCAGCCCTTCGGACGCATCAGCAGCGACAGCGCAATTGAGAATGTGACGGTCCCACAGCCGGTCCAACTCCCGCGGACCAATCAGTCCACGCTCGATACCCAGTGTCGATAGCAGGGTGGCGTATTCAGTCAGTCCCGCTATTGCACCCGGATACCGCTCAGCCGCAATCTGTTCCCAGTCCCTCACGGCCTTATTGTTTCACGTGAAACATCCCCCACCCACACACAAAACCCCACTGACGCGTGGAGCTCGGAGAACATACAACCGAACGCCACCCGACGTGGGGTGTGGTGTGTGAAGGGATTCGGCCAGCTACGGAATCACGACAACGAAGCGATTGGGCTCCTCGCCCTCAGACTCACTCTTGAGGCCGGCTGCGGCGACGGCATCGTGCACAATTTTGCGCTCAAAGGGCGTCATCGGCTCCAGCTTCACAGCCTGGCCATCATCCTTGGCCCGGGCACACGCAGCGCTGCCGAGATCGGTCAGTTGCTGACGACGTGCGGCACGGAAGCCCGCCACATCAAGCATGAGACGGGAACGGTCCCCGGTTTGCTGGGTAACTGCGAGACGCGTCAGTTCCTGCAGCGCATCCAAAACCTTGCCGTTTGATCCAACAAGTTGGTTCAAATCATCGCCAACAATGCCAACCATCGCGCGGTCTCCCTCAACATCCATGTCGATATCGCCGTCAAGGTCACCGATATCCAGGAGTGCTTCGAGGTAGTCCGCGGCGATATCTCCCTCATTCTCCAACTCAGCAAGGCGATCATTAGCCTTCGATGTCGTCGGTTCTGCTTCCTCAGTTACCTCAACGACCTCACCAGCTTCGTCCATCGAAGCAGGATTCGATTCAGAGTCGTTTTTCGTCGTCATGTACTCAAGCCTCCCTATGGGACCGAAGTCCCGGCATGGTGTTAGTTATGTTTCACGTGAAACAAAGCGGCCGCGGAGATCTGCAAGATGCAGGTGCGCCGCCCTGTTCTCCTACTTGCTAGGTTTCTTACCGCTCTTCCCCTGATTACCGGTCTTTTTCCCACCAGAAGACGACTTTTTGGGCTTCGAACCCGATTGTGAGCCATTCGACGATGCCTTAGAACCGGTTCCCGGTTTCGGTTGGCGCTTACTCTTCGGCTGTCGCTTCGGCTGCTGGCGATTCTGGGTCGTGGCACCTTTACTGGAGGAGCCTGCCTCATCCGTAGCGCCTGGAAGCAGTTCGGGGATCTCCCCGTTTTTGATTGCCTTGCGCTGCGCCTTCTCCTTCTTTCGGCTCTCCAGCGCCCTAGCGGCCGGAGTATCCGGCTGCGGGTTATTGCGAATCACGTAGAACTGCTGCCCCATTGACCAGATGTTCGTTGTTGTCCAGTAGATGAGGACACCGATCGGGAAGTTGAAGCCACCGACGGCGAAGATCACGGGGAAGACGTACATAAGGATCTTTTGCTGTTTGACCATCGGATTGTCTTTAGCGGTGTTCTTCACAATCAGTTGGCGCTGCGTGAGGAAGGTTGTCGAAGACATAGTGATGATGAGGATGGCGGCTAGTATCTGGGTCGACAGCGGGAATGGTGTCTCGTCTGCGTGCGCGAACGTTCCGTAAATCGGAACTCCGAAGATTGACGCATCGTGGGCAACCTGAGCAAGCGAATCGGATAGTGGGCCGATACCTTCAGCCGGATTCGCTGCGATGCCTTGGAGGACACGGAAAAGGGCGAAGAAGATAGGCGCCTGCAGGAGAATGGGAAGACACGAAGCGAGGGGATTTGTCCCGGTTTCGCGGTATATCTTCATCATTTCGGCAGACTGCTTCTCGCGGTCTCCGGCGTGCTTCTCTTTCAGTTCCTTGATCCGCGGCTGGATCAGCTGCATATTGCGCTGAGCCTTGATCTGCTTGACGAAGAGCGGGATCAGCAGGATCCGGATGATAATGACGAGCCCGACGATGGACAGGACCCAGGTCACACCGTTTGCTTCGCCAAAAATTGGTGACCAAAGTTTGACGAAGGCGACGAGCACCCACGCTACGGCTGCTTGCAGCCACTCCAGCAGAAACACTTAAGCTCCGATCGAGGTCGTGGCCGCTTCGTTGGCATCTTTTGGGACACGCGAAGTTCCATCGGGGTTGATGTCGGGGCGCCAGGCCCCTTTGGGTGGAGTTGGATCAAGTCCACCCAGCTGCCACGGGTTGCACCGACAGATTCGGTACCCAGACAACAGGCTTCCCTTGATAGGACCATGATTACGCAAAGAATCCACCGCGTACGCCGAACACGAGGGATAAAACCGGCACTTTGGCCCCAGAAGAGGCGAAATTGCTAGTTGGTAGACGCGAATTATGCCAATCAATAGCCACGTGAACGGTAGGCCAAGGGTGTGCAGGACCTGTTTGGTCGTCATCAACATGGCGTCACTCGCGACATGAGGGTAGTGAAATCGGTGTCTAACTCAGCACTCGTCGCTTCTACTGCTGCTGGCAACGCCCGCACAACCATGCAACAACCATCCGGTAACTGCTCCACATGATTGGCGACGACATGCCGCATTTTGCGGGCAACTCTGTGTCGCACCACCGAGCCACCGACTGCCTTATTGACCGTAAGTCCTACTCGCGGAGGGCTGGCCGACTGGGTTGTGCCCGTCACGTGCACGACCCCAGTAGCCGCGACATTACCCGAATTATCGCCTGTAGTGAGCGATAATTCGGACAAATCGGTCACCTTCGGTTCCGAAGAGGCGGGTAAGTAGTGCACAACCATGTAGCGCCGTCCCGCGCGCGCGCCGCGGCGGACGGTGGTCGAGATTTGCTCCGAGTCACGGAGTCTGAAGCGGGCCGGTAACACCGAATCGCCCTCGCGCTCAGACCGAAACCTCTGACCGACCCTTACGGCGACGTGCCGAAAGAATCGAGCGTCCTGCCCGCGTACGCATGCGCAGGCGGAAGCCGTGCTTCTTGTGACGGCGGCGGTTATTAGGTTGGTACGTGCGCTTCGGCATGTTGACTCCTGCTAGGCGGGCATCGACGTCATCCGTATACCCACCTCGTGGCGGACGAATAACTTTCGATCATTACTGAGGTGTGCGACGTTGCCGGTGCTGGCCGGTGCTGGCACCGTTGGTATTACTTGCCGCACCGTAGATGTCCGCACCCGACAATCGTATGACAAGAGTAGGCCACGGATGCCGGGTCGTGCGCACCGCCCCGGCGAGAGAACCAAATGGCCCCTACACCCTTTTGTATGAACAAAATAGCGACGCGCTGGACGACTGCGGAAAATTTTTTGGTGAGTTGTGGATAACCCCTTGAAGGTGACGACCACGGCGGCTAGTGTCACGATTCCAACGACTTCCACAGCGAAACCCACTGTGCCTCCCAATAGCTCGTGTTCCTTAAATAAGTCCCATGGAACGCGGACCTTCGATGGGCGTTGCCCCCGCTAATGCTTTTAACGAGAGGCTCACATCATCGTGGAGAACACCCTCGACGTCCGGCACGTTTGGACCGAGACCCTAAGCAACCTCGCCGACGACGCAGCGATGTCTGCCCAACAACGGGCATTCGTTGCACTCACCGTCCCGCAGGAGCTCAGTCATGACTCGATCGAGTTAGCTGCTCCCAACGAGTTCACCCGTGACATCCTGGAATCACATCTAAAACCGCAGGTCATCGATGCCCTCGAGCGCGTCGTCCACCGCACAATGGATATCCGCGTCGTCGTTGACCCATCGGTCGCTCATTCGCTAGATGAGGCAACAACGGACTCACTGGCGGACACCTACACACGCGATCCAAGTCGCCTTCCGACCCAAGAGTCCGCTGAGCCGTTAGCCAACCCGAACCCTTGGCCACCGGCGAATGCCGTCGATGTTCGCGACACAGGTCATTCGGCCTCGCCAATCCCGTCAGCCAGGGTGGACGATGCACACGGCTTGAACCTTAAGTACGTCTTCGAGACATTTGTTATTGGCTCCAGTAACCGGTTTGCCCACGCTGCCGCCGTTGCCGTATCGGAACAACCAGCCCGCGCCTACAACCCACTATTCATCTACGGCGAAAGTGGCCTGGGGAAAACCCACCTCCTTCATGCAATTGGCCACTACACCCGCACCCTGTACTCAGGTGCACGGGTTCGCTACGTGAGTTCTGAGGACTTCACCAACCAATTTATCGACTCGATTCAAAACGATGGTGGCGTGGCCTTCAAACGCCTCTACCGGGACGTCGATGTTCTCCTGATCGATGACATTCAATTCCTATCGGAGAAGAACGCCACCCAAGAGGAGTTCTTCCACACATTCAATACCCTTCACAACGCCAATAAGCAGATTGTTATCACCTCTGACTTACCCCCAAAGAAGCTGCCTGGGTTCGAAGATCGGATGCGTTCTCGCTTCGAGTGGGGCCTCATCACCGATGTTCAGCCTCCCGACCTCGAGACTCGGATTGCCATCCTTCGTAAGAAGTCGGCCCAGGAGCGGATCGAGGTTCGACCAGAAGTTCTAGAGTTCATCGCTAGCAAAATTGCCACCAACATCCGTGAGTTAGAGGGAGCATTGGTCCGGGTTACTGCCTTTGCCAGCCTCAACGGAGCTCCCGTTGACGTTGACCTGGCTGAGGTTGTCCTAAAGGACCTCATTTCCGACCAACATGGACCACAGTTGACAGCGCCGCTCATCCAGCATCAGAGTGCAGAGTATTTCGGTGTCACCGTTGCCGACCTGACCGGTAAATCGCGTGCACGGACCCTCGTTCATGCTCGCCACGTCGCGATCTACCTGACGCGGGAACTTACTGACCTCTCACTGCCAGCTGTGGCTAAGTACTTCGGTGGCCGCGATCACACGACAGTCATGCACGCTGAGCGAAAAATTCAGGACAACCTGAAGTCTGACCGGAACCTGTACAACCAGGTCACCGAAATCACCAGCCGAGTGAAGTCCGCAGCCCGGACGTAGTCACCTCTCGTCGTAGCAGATGAACCTCATCTAGCCGCTCTCAGGAGATAAGCAGCAACGACCTCCGGTCGGCTGAGTGAGTAATAGAGCCGGTGGGCTAACCAAGTAGGGCGCGGTGCCACCGCCACTCCAAATTCGTAATGTGAGTCGTAAGCGAACATTAGCGCGCCGGAATACATCCTTCCGTTGTCCCATTTCAGTCCACAAAAGCCCGCCGAGAAAACCTTTACACCGCACTCCTTACCGGTTTTGCAGTCACATTAGGGAATCAACCCAGATTGACCCAACCGGTCTATTTTCCCCACTCTAAATCTCAAAATTGGTAGTGATGATCCAGCTACCCTGGGTAACAGAAAGTTCGGGTGTGTCGTAACCGAACGTATACACAGGCTGGGGATAACTCTGTGGATTAGCTAGGGGTGTACCCGTGGAAAACTCCGTATATCAACGAACTACACTGCTGTTAGTTGGGGAAAAGGTTCGGCTATCCACATTCCTCCCATTGTCGTCCCACAGTTCAGCCACATCTTCCACTTGTGTTGTTTATGTAGCTGGACCTGCATAAACACTAGTTAGCCACAGTTTCCACCACACCTATTACTACAACCAACTAGTTATATAGTTAGCTAATCCACACAGCTGACGATCAACTGACATCGCTGCCTCGCTGCCACAGAACGACTGGTGGCACCAACTATTAAACTCCACCAACTATCAATTGAAAGCTCCACCAATTTGTTATCAGAACGTGACACGATGCGGTCTAGGTAATTTTGAGTGCAGTCGCTTCTGTGCGGTAGTCGTCAGATTTATAGTTAGTGGGTCAGGCGACTCGGTGGAAGCTCGGTCGACGTTAAAGTGTCGGCCGCAGCAAACAAACGCTTGAGCGCGTAGTGCGCACATTGAGAGAGGGCAACAAACGTGAAGTTTCGGGTAGAGCGAGATGTCTTGGCAGACGCAGTTGCCTGGGCGGCTCGAGCATTACCAAATCGCCCGTCGATTCCAACCCTCTCCGGCTTACTTATTGAGGCCGCATCAAATGATCTAACCTTGGCAGGATTCGACTTAGAGAATGCCGCGCATGTTCACGTTGATGCGGCTGTAGATGAACCAGGGCGAGCACTCGTCTCCGGCCGCCTTCTTGCCGACATTTCTCGGTCGCTGCCCAATCAGCCAGTTGTGTTCGCGACCGAAGGCTCCCGGGTTGAGTTGCAGTGTGGCCGCTCATCATTTGTCCTCCCCACGCTCCCGGTTGACGAATATCCAGCGTTACCCGAGATGCCAAACCTCGTCGGATCTCTCGGTGGTTCGGAATTCGCGGCCGCTGTCGCCCAGGTCGCCATCGCTGCTGGGCGTGATGACACATTGCCGATGCTGCTTGGTGTCCGGGTCGAAATCAATGATTCTCGCGTTACCTTGGCCGCAACCGACCGCTACCGACTGGCAGTTCGCGAGTTCGATTGGCGTCCCGATCAACCAGGTTTCGAAGGCGCTGCCCTCGTTCCAGCCAAGGTTTTGGCTGACACAGCCAAGTTGCTGGCGGGAGCTAATACGGTGTCCGTTGCCTACGCACCAGGAACAGCCGGCGAAGGCCTCATGGGATTTGAAGGAGACGGCCGACGCACAACCACCCGCCTCCTTGACGGGGAGTTCCCAAAGTACCGCCAACTACTTCCAGAAGAATCCACAACAGTTAGCACGGTTCAGAAGGCAGCTCTGGTAGAGGCAGTCAAGCGTGTCTCACTGGTCGCAGAACGTAACACCCCAGTCCGATTGACGTTCACCGCTGATGAGGTTGCGCTGCAGGCTGGCTCTGGCGAAGAGGCTCAGGCAACGGAATCACTGGAATGCTCAACGGATGGCGACATTATTGAGATCGCCTTTAACCCTCAGTACCTGCTGGATGGGCTGGGAGCGATTGACTCCACAGACGTCAAGGTTTCGTTCACAGGTTCGACTCGGCCCGCTGTCCTAACGACGGCAGGTGGAGCGAACTCAGACGATTACAAGTACCTCTTGATGCCAGTACGACTTTCTTCCTAGTCACGGCGCTACCGGTACCGACACCTTCGAGGAACAGGCGCGAACATGCAGGTTGGGTTCGTCGCACTAAAGGACTATCGGAGTTACTCCGACGTAGAGCTTCGCTTCCGGCCCGGCGTCAACATCTTACTTGGACCGAATGGTGTGGGGAAAACAAACATTGTCGAGGCAGTGGGTTACGCCTCGACGTGTAGTAGCCACCGGGTAGCTGCGGATCTACCGCTTATTCGTCAAGGAGCGACCCAGGCGATAATTAGAACTGCAGCCATTCGGGATGATCGTCAGATCAGCCTCGAGATTGCGATCAATCCGGGTAAGGCCAACCGACTGCAGGTATCGGGCTCGCCGGTACGCGGTAAAGACTTCGTCGGTCTTTTGCGTACCGTCGTGTTTGCACCCGAGGATCTGGCGTTGGCTAAAGGAGATCCCGGTGAGCGCCGTCGGTTTATTGACGACGTCCTAATCCAGCGATCCCCACGCTATCTGTCCGTTAAAATGGACTACGACCGAGTCGTGCGTCAACGCACCGCCCTGTTGCGATCTATCGCCGGGACACGGGGTGTCACTGCGCGGGGAGACGCGGAATCGACCCTGACCGTATGGGATGACCAACTCGTTGCGTCGGGTGCTGCTCTGCTGTTCGGTCGGCTATCACTATTAGACGAGCTCGCCCCCCGGGTTGCGCAGGCTTACTCGCTGGTGGCTGGCGGAAAGTCGGGAACGGTCAGCTACCAAGCGAGGTCCATTGCCACTTTCGCAGATCGCGATGGTCTCCCTCGAGATCGCTCTGCGCTTGAGGAACTACTGAGGGCTGAACTCGTGCACCGGCGCAATGAGGAGTGTGCTCGCGGGGTGACACTGGTGGGACCACACAGGGATGATCTAACTCTACTTGTTGGCGACCTTCT
>JBLHZE010000077.1:0-8864 GCA_047631015.1 Actinomycetes bacterium | reverse complement strand
ACGCCGTTCCCTTCCTCGCCGAGTCGCTGCGCCCAGGTATTGCTGAACTCGATTTCGCTTGAGGCATTGGAGCGATTACCCAATTTGTCCTTCAGGCGCTGAATCTCAAAGACATTGCGTGACCCATCTGGAAGCACTCGCGGTACTACGAAGCAGGTAAGGCCACCTTCGGCGTAGGCCAATACGAGAAAAAGATCGCTCATCGGCGCCGAGCAGAACCACTTGTGCCCGCGCAAGACGTACGCGCCCGATTCGTCTGCAATCGCAATCGCCGAGGTGGTGTTGGAGCGGATATCGGAACCACCTTGTTTCTCGGTCATCGACATTCCGGCGATGAGCCCGGCCTTCTCCTTGGGATTGCGCAACCCGACGTCGTACGTTGTGGAGGTCAATCCGGGAATCCATTGGCTCCCGACGCCGGAATCAACGCGCATGGCAGGTACGGCCGCGTAGGTCATGGACATTGGGCATCCGTGGCCTGCTTCGGCCTGGTACCACGACATGAAGCCGGCGGCGCGGACCTGATGTGCATTCGCGTCGTCACTGACCCACGCCGCGCCCCCGAGTCCGGCCGCAACTGCCTCGTTCATCAGGGCGTGCCAAGAAGGGTGGAAGTCGACCTCATCTACTCTGTTTCCGTAACGATCATGGCTACGTAGGACCGGTTTGTGGGTATCGGACTCGGCTGCCCACCGCTGCACCTCGGCGCTACTGGCACGACGGCCCAGCTTCGACAACCCGGAGAAGCTGGGCTGTATGTCATCGGCGCTGAACGCGCTGAGTGCGTCAACCAGAGCCTGGTCCGTGCCGAATACGTCGTAGTCGACCAGCGGTGGAGGCTGGTTCAGTACCGTGTGAGTCTGGTTTTCGCTCCGACGAAACACGGTTTCGCTCGTGGCGCGTTCGCTACCCAAAGACGTCATAGGACTACCGTAATCCCGTGGGCCCTCCGAGCCAACGTGCGAGCAAGCGCAACATGCACTGCTAGCTAATTTTCCGCCTGTATTCTTTCTCGGTCCGCACGAGATGTCCGACGCCCGTGCGATTCTTATCTCGTGACCGCCGACCAGCTCCGCCGTGACGGCGGGTTGCCGCGGCTGGGATCAGATGACTCGGGTTGCTACCTGCTGCACGTCGACATGGATGCCTTCTTCGCGGAAGTTGAACTGCGTGACCGCCCGGAGTTACGCGGTCGCCCAGTAATTATTGGCCGGGAAGGCGGTCGAGGCGTTGTCACGTCGGCCACATACGAGGCGCGCGCCCATGGCGTTCACTCGGCGATGCCGATGGGACGAGCACTGAGAGCCAGCCCGAATGCGATCGTAATTGAACCCTCGATGGGTAAGTACAGCGTGGCCAGTAGAGAGATGATGGAGATTCTGCGGGGTGTGGCGGCGCGCGTTGAACAGGTCTCGATCGATGAAGCGTTCCTCGACGTAGCGGGCGCGGTTCGTTTGTTGGGCAGTCCTACAACCATCGCAGCACTGATCCGGCACCGCGTCAAAGCCGAGCTCGATCTGCCGTGTTCGGTCGGGATTGCGTCGGTGACGATGGTCGCAAAGATTGCTTCGACGTTAGCGAAACCCGATGGGGTGCTTCTCGTACCTGCCGACCAAACGGTCGAATTTCTCCATTCGATGCCCGTCCAGCGATTGTGGGGGGTAGGCGCGACGACAGCGAAGTCGCTGGCCTCGATTGGGGTCTACTCCGTCGCGGACGTGGCAGAGTTGACACCGTCAATCCTGACGAACGCAGTGGGCCAAGCTGCCGCGCTGCGGCTTCGCGCGCTGGCCAACGGCGAGGAGACCCGCGGCCTCGCGATCGATCCAACCGAGAAATCGGTTGGATCTGAACGCACGTTTGATGTGGACGTCACGGATCCTGCGGAGCTTCGGCTACAGCTACGCCGACAGGTGGAGGTCGTCAGTCGGCGGCTTCGTGGCGCTGAGCTACTCGCAGAGACCGTCAGCGTGAAGGTTCGGTTCGCGGATTTCACCACGGTGGAGCGTTCACACTCACTGAGTAGTGCGAGCGATGCTTCTGCGGTTATTTCGCAAACGGCTGATCGGCTTTTGGCTGGCATCTGCAAGGCTGGGACAGCAGTGCGACTCGTCGGCATACGGGTGAGCAAACTGGTCGCGGCTCAAACCGTCGGACATCAGCTGACCATGGATCAGACAACTGAATCGTTATCTGCGGCTGAAAAAGCTATGGACGAGGTGATTGATCGCTTTGGGTCGGCGGCAGTCGCTAGGGGGAGTCTGCTAGGCCGAAAGGACGAAAATATCTGACGATCGGCTCCCTACGACTTTGCAGATCGGGGTTCGGTGCCTATCCTGGAAAAAGGTCGATATTGTGCCCGTCAAGGTGCTATTTCCTGGACCTCCTGTTAGCTCGTGCTGACGGGGCTCTAGGCTGGTACTCACTCGGTTACTTTGCGATCACCGCAAGGATCGAAATGTGAGAGCCCGGTAAAAGTGTTGTGATCAACAATCACACAACCATGAGGGGGTGAGCGCCCGTGCCACTTTCGGAGCACGAGCAGCGCCTACTAGAGCAGATGGAACGCGCCCTCCACCAGGAAGATCCGAAGCTCGCTTCGACGCTGCGCCAGGGTTCTGACCGTAACGTCAACGGTCGTCAGGTGCTCCTGGGGTCGGTCGCGGTCGTCGTCGGACTTGCCGGATTACTCGGTGGAGTTATGACAACCGTCGTCGTGATTGGTGTGGTTGGGTTCCTACTAATGCTCAGTGGAACCCTCTTCATCGGAGCTGCCTTCCGCACTCCATCCAAACCCAGCGCTGACGCGGCAGAGGGACAAGCAGATTCGGCGTCTGGGCGAACGAAGAGCCAGTCGAAGTCCAAAGGGTCGACGGGTGGTTTCATGTCGAAGGTCGAAGATCGGTGGCGTAAGCGCCGCGAAACCGACGGCATCTAGCTATTCCGGACGAAACAGCACTGCGTGACCAGCTCCCAGGGCCAATTGCATACGTCCTAGCCGGCGGGGCCTCGTATGGTGCTGTGCAGGTGGGCCAACTCCGCGCACTCGCGAAGACCGACATCCGCCCCGATTTTGTTGTAGGGACCTCCGTGGGTTCGCTCAATGGCGCCGTCGTCGCTGATGACCCGGTAGTGGCAGCGGATCGACTGGCCGCGCTCTGGTCGACGGTTAGTCGGGAAGATATCTTCGGTAAGAATCTGCCCACTGCCGTGCGGGTTGCTTCCGGAAAACCAGCTGTTGTGGACAACTCGCACTTGCGATCTTTCATACATCGGGCAGTAGCCGCGCGGGATTTCAGCGATCTTGCGATCCCGCTCACAAGCGTCGCGACCGACTTCGATACCGGTGAGGTTGTCGCCCTGCGTTCCGGCGATTTGGTGTCGGCATTGCTCGCGAGCGCCGCAATTCCGGCGATCTTTCCCGTGGTGGACAGAGACGGGCGACGCCTCGTGGATGGCGGGATTGTGGCAAACGTCCCAATCAGTGTCGCCGCCGCGCAGGGTGCGCAAACGATTGTGGTGCTCGATTGTGGATTCACTGTCATCGCTCCTCAGCGGGAGGATTCGCTACGAGCGGCAATATTGAGGACGGTGGCGATTATGGCAGCGCAGCAGGTCCGGCGAGACCTAGAAGCGGTCTCAGACCTAACTGTGCTTTATCTACCGGGGCCATGGCCGATCGGGTCACGTCCAGACGACTTCCATCGAAGCCAGGAGCTCGCAGAGACCTCCTACGAGCTGTCACTTCGATGGCTCAAACAACTACGCGTGACCGGTCCGGGTAGGTATGGATCAGCACCCCCGGATGCATTGTCCAAGCGTACGTAGATAACCCGACCATATGTCTACGTCTGGACGCGATCGGTGAAGACGTAGGCTGGTCAGCAGGAACTTCAGGTGCCACCCACCTGGAGTAGGTGACCGCTATCTCGAGCAGGCGGTCTAGGAATACTCACCCACGAAAGGCGTACCCCAATGGCAGTTCACCCCGCGCAACTCGGACGCTTCTTTGAAGACTTTGAGGTTGGTGACGTGTACCAGCACCCCTTCGGGCGAACAATCTCTGAGGCTGACTCCACGTGGTTCACTCTGCTGACCTGCAATACAAACCAGAACCACTTCAACGCCCATCTCGCGGCTTCGAATCCGATCACTGACGGCAAGATCATTGTCAACAGTGGTCTGACCGTTGCACTCGTCCTGGGGCTGTCGGTCATCGATATGTCCCAAAATGCCGTAGCGAACCTCGGGTGGACTGATATCAAGCTGACCTTTCCCGTCTACATCGGTGACACGATCTATGCCGAGTCCATCTGTGTCGACAAGCGCGAGTCGGCGAAGCGTCCGTATGCGGGCATCGTCACGATGATCACTCGTGGACTCAACCAGAACGGGGATCAGATCGTGTCCTGGAAGCGGACAGTGATGGTTCCCAAAGCCGATTCGGGTATAGGTAAGGACTACTTTCCGCAAGCGAAAGCTGGGCCGCTAGAGCTTCCCTCCGACTAGCAGGTCAGTAGAAATAACAAGATCTAGAACCACCAAGCAGTGTGGCCAAGCGCCGTCAGCACCTCGAGAACGACGAGGGTTGGCGGCGCTTCGTCGGTTCCGAGTCGGCAGAAACAAGCTCATACGGGGTTTGGTAGCGGCTACAGAGGGTGAATAGGAAGGAAATTGGCACTTAAGGGTTGAAAGTGGAGCAAAATGGAGTAATCTTGCACGCGACGGAGCTGAGATGACTCCGCTGTCGTGACGTGAGGAGGGTGGTTGGTCGTGTTCTTAGGCACGCATGCTCCGCTCCTCGATGGGAAGGGCCGACTAGTTCTGCCCGCAAAGTTTCGCGATGCGCTGTCCGGTGGCCTCGTGCTATCGAAGGGACAAGACCGGTCCGTGGTTGTCTGGCCCGCAGCGGAGTTTGGTGACTACGCCGCCCGCATTCGGGAAGCATCCAGGACTGATGCGCGCGCACGCGCCTACTCGCGAGTTCTTTTCTCGGCGGCCTCCGACCAGGTGCCCGATAAACAAGGTCGAATCAGCATCCCATCCTCACTACGGGACTATGCAGGCCTTGAACGGGAGTGCATCGTCGTCGGTAATCACGACACGCTCGAGATCTGGAATCCCGGTAGCTGGCAGACCTACCTCTCCGCACAAGACCCAGCATTTGCCGAGCTTGCTGAGGAGGTGGTTCCTGGCGTCTTCTAACCCCAGAACTTCCGCTTTGGGAGTTCACGCGTCGATTGAGGCCCCTGGCCGCCGTTTCGCTCCAGCGAAACACCTTCCCCGGTATCGCTGGATCACGTGTCTACCGATGTTCTTCCCCAATATCGGCAGGTGCGCGGACGGGGACCTGAATCCACGCTGGTACGCCCGCCGCCCCTAACAAAATCATCGGACTAATAGCAAGCAACGAGTATCGAACGTGAGTGCGAACAGGAGGTCAGGATGCACCTACCAGTGCAACTCCAAGAGTGCCTCGGGCTCCTCGCGCCGGCCGTTCACCGTCCAGATGCGGTCATGTTGGATGCGACTTTGGGCCTCGGTGGTCACACCGAAGCGTTCTTGGACAAATTCCAGACCCTGACCGTGGTCGGTCTCGATCGCGACCCGATTGCTCTGAAGAAGGCGACCGAGCGATTGGCACGATTCGGCCACCGGTTCGTTCCACTGGCCGGTGAGCACGAGCAACTCCCGGCATTACTACCAGGAATCAATGGCGGTCGAATCGACGCAGCACTATTCGATCTTGGTGTGTCCAGTATGCAACTCGATGAACGCGACCGTGGCTTCTCGTACTCACGCCAGGCTCCGCTCGACATGCGAATGAACCCAGGTGACACGCTGACTGCGGCTGAGGTAGTGAACACCTACAGCCCTGCAGACCTTCTTCGGGTGCTGCGGGACTACGGCGAGGAGCGCAGCGCACGTCGAATAGTGAGTGCGATCGTGCGCCAGCGGCAGATCGCCCCGTTCGAGACCACCACCGAGTTCGCCGATCTCGTTCGAGCGGCGATTCCGGCTCCAGCCAAACGCACCGGAGGAAATCCGGCAAAACGCTCGTTTCAGGCAATTAGGATTGAGGTTAACCGCGAACTTGCGGGACTTCCGGCTGCTCTCGACGCTGCGCTCACAGCCCTGGTCGTCGAGGGTCGTATTGTCGTGATTTCCTACCACTCGCTCGAGGATCGGATCGTCAAACGCAGGTTTGTGGCCGATTCCAAGGAATCCAGCCCGATTCGGCTCCCGGTTATTCCTGACGACTCGCGGCCTCAATTACAGCTTCTTACCCGTGGGGCGCAGGTACCGTCTGATGAGGAAATCGTTATCAATCCGCGGGCTGCTTCAGCGAAGCTGCGCGCCGTCGAACGAGTGAGGGAGGCAGCATGACCGCGATATCGCATCACGGGGTCGGAACGAACAAGATTAGTGCTGCCGGAATGCGCACACGCGTCGGTGCCAGGTTGGTCCGTCCGAGCCGCGCAAAGAACTCAGATCGGAGTCGTCAACCGGCGTCTAGTCGACGATCGCCGGAGAGTGTCACCGACGGAATAGCGATGAGCGGCGCCGCAGGAGTAATCGGTGCACCATATGCTGGCGTCTCCGGGCTCTCGGCAAACCTTGGCCTGACGCATCTTCGGCTGGTCGTCTCGGGCGGCCGTGTCCGCCTGGGCGACGGCGCTTTCGTGGTGTTGGTTCTTGGGCTGTTGACGGCCATATTGGTCTCGTTGCTGCTACTGAACACGTCACTGGCTGAGAACAGCTTTCAACTTCAGACCATCCGCCAAGACAGCCGGGATATGACCCTACGCGAGCAGGTCCTGAGCGAGGAACTCGCTGCAGCGGAGTCACCGATCGGTCTGCAGGAGCGGGCGACCGCGCTTGGAATGGTCGCGGCCGGTAGTCCGGTCTTTCTTCGTCTCGCCGACGGAAAGATATTGGGCGAGTCCGAGCCGGCAGTTGCACCGCCGGCTCCAAAGGTCAAGAAGCCGAAGGCCGACAAGCCCGCGGTCGCGGTTCCGCCTGGCGGCGAAGTCCCAGTAACCGCTAGGACTGGCAGCGGTGAAGTTCTCGTTGGGTCGGTGGTATCCGGACTTAGTTCAGGAACCGCCGGGGAGTCCGGGGTGACGCTAGCTCCACGCTCAGGCAGTACGAGCTCATTGCAGTCGCCGATCCCTGGCAATGCGACTGGTGGCGAACAGCTAATAGGAAGTGTCTCGGGGGCTGATCGTTGAGCCTGAGTTCACCGCCACGGTCCCCGTGGGGACGCGGCGATAGCCCGGACGACCGGAGTAGCCGGGACAGACGAGGCCACGAGTCACCCCTGACCAGAGCTGGGTCGCGGCTCTATTCGTCCGTTGCGGCACCTTTTCGGTTGAAGGACGGGACGGGACGCCTCAAGGTACTTCTGGTTTGCGGATTCTTTGTTTTCTCATTGTTCGCGGCTCGTCTCGTGGACCTTCAGGTGGTGCGGGGCGATGCCATAGCGACTGTTGCCCAAAACTCGCGCACCGTCACGGTCAAACAGCCGGCGGAGCGCGGCAAAATATATGACGCGAGTGGAATCGCGCTCGCTCAAAGCGTCCCAGCTCGTGACATCACGGCCGATCCGTACTTGATCGATGATCCCCAAGACTATGCCGAGAAGCTCTCACCCATCGTCGGTGTCCCCCCGAGCACAATCGTGGAGGCACTACAGCGCCAGACCAATGCAAACGGTCGCGAGGTGCGGTTTGCCTATATCGCTCGTAAACTTGAGCTGTCAAAGTGGGATGAGATCCGTGACTTGAAGCTGCCCGGTATGTATAGCGAACCGGCATCGTTGCGCGTTTATCCTTCGGGCCCGCTGGCGGCTAACCTCCTCGGCTACACGAACTCCGAAGGGACCGGTGTTGCGGGATTCGAAGCGCAGTTCAATGACGGTCTCGCCGGAGTGGATGGCGCTAAAACCTACGAACGAAGCGCAACCGGAGGAGAAATCCCAACGGGAACCGGTACCGAAGTCGAGTCCCAACCGGGGTCTAGCTATCAGCTGACTATCAACCGAGATCTACAGTGGATTGCCCAAAAACAGATCAACGCGAGTATCAAACGGTTTGAAGCCGACAGTGCTGTCGTCGTTGCGATGGACCCGAAGACTGGTCGGATACTGGCTATGGCTCAGTCACCTGGGGCAGATCCAAACAACATCAAAGAAGGTGACGCTGAACGGTTGCGTAATAACGCCGTTGAGCAGGCATTCGATCCCGGATCTACCGGAAAGGTCATCACGATGGCCGCCGTGCTTGATCAAGGAGCAGCCGATCCTTCGACCGTGTTCAGGGTCCCCAACCGCCTCCCTCGGCCTAATGGCCCGGGCGAGTTTCAGTTCAAGGACGATGTCGATCACCCGCTGTACAAAATGACCCTTGCAGGGGTATTAGCCCAGTCCAGCAATATTGGCACCATCCAAGCCGCAGAGATGATCGGCGAGGACAAACAGCACGAGTACATGAAGCGCTTCGGGGTTGGCGAACTAACCGGCTTGGGTAGCGTATTGGAAAACAAGGGCGAGCTGCCGCCCGTCAGTCAGTGGGGCGATCTCACCTTCCCAAACATCGCGTATGGCCAGGGCTACTCGACGAACGCGGTTCAAATGGCATCCGTTTACGCCACGGTGGCCAATAGCGGGGTGCGAGTAGCCCCCAAACTCGTGGACGCGAAGATCGGTCCTGACGGGAATGTCGAGCGGGCGCCGGACTCCGAATCGAGTCGAGCGATCAGTGACGAGGCCTCTGAGCAACTCACCACGATGATGGAGCAAGTGGTTCTTGAAGGCGGTACGGCCCAGGGCATTGCCGCAGTGCCTGGCTATCGCGTTGCAGGTA
>JBLHZE010000076.1:0-9060 GCA_047631015.1 Actinomycetes bacterium | reverse complement strand
TGTGCAACCTCTGAAAGAGTAGCAGCATGACCGACTCCGCAGAACCCGCGAGTGCACCATCATCGAATCCGACCCGCGACATCGCCCAAGTACCCGCCGTCGAGGTCGTGACAACCGTTGCCGTGCATCTAATGAGTGCAGCTGCTGTCAAGTGCGGGCTCAGTGACGATGCGGATGCCCACGACCAGATCGATCTGGCAGAAGCACGGATTCTAATCACAGCCCTGGCGGGGCTAGTGAATTCTTCGGCATCGCTGGTGGGCGGATCCCACGCAGGTCCACTGCGCGATGGGCTTTCGAGCTTGCAAGCCGCGTTTCGTGAAGCCTCGTCGATTCCTGACGCGCCCGGCGAAGGACCCGGCGAAAGTTAATTGCCGACGAAGCTCACCGAGAGGCGGCTACTGCCGTTGGTGTGACGCCCGTCCCGACGGGGTCCTCGGGGTGGCACGTCTCGTGTCAAATACGAGCGGCAGGGCACTCTTAGGTAAGACCCTTCGGTCTGAAGTATCGCTGGGCTAGCCCGGCGATAAAATCAAGACCTAGCGCAATCAGCGCGACGAGCACTGCGCCAACAAAAATCGCAGTTGGTCGATTGGTCTTAATTCCGGCAGCGATTGTTATTCCTAGTCCACCCCCACCGATTAGGTACGCAAGGGTTGCCATGCCAACGTTGATAACTGTCGCCGTGCGGATTCCACCCATGATCACGGGAACAGCTAGTGGCAGCTCGATTTTTCGTAGTCGCTGAAGCCCACTAAGCCCCATGCCTTTACCCGCTTCGATAACTGACGCGTCAACTTGCTCGAGTGCAACAATCGTGTTGCGCAGTACCGGGAGCAACGCGAATGTTGCGAGGGCGATAACCACGGTCACTGTTCCCTGACCAAATGCAACAAAGAATAGAACGAGCAGTCCATAAGCTGGAATTGCTTGACCGAGTCCAAGCACGGTCACCAGGTTGTTCTTCAGCCTTGGCGCCCCTTCACGCGTGACAAGGATGCCGAGCGGAACGGCAAGCACGATCACGAGGGCAGTTGACCAAAGGGCGACAGTGATTTGTTGTTGGAACTGAGTCCACAAACGAGTTGGTTCCAAAATGCTGGCAGTGGTGCTATCGAAGTCTGAGTACACCCACACTGCTGTGAGCAAGATTGCCAGGAGTGCGAAAAAGATCGGTGTCACGATCAAATCCAGTTGACCGACAACAGTATTGCGCCGTGAGGGCAGGCGCACTGGCTTTATTGCAGCACTAGTGGTACTCACTGCTGATCCCCATTTGCGGGTTTGTTGATCAGCATTGCCGCCAAACTCTCAATGGTGCAGATACCTAAGTAGTTGCCTCGGCCGTCCACAACGGCTGACACTCCTGCCGTGCTCTGAAGCATCGAGCTCAGCGCGTCTTGCAGGGTGTCTTCAGGCTGTAATTCCACCGTGATCCGGGAGCCCGCGCTGTCCAGCGATTCAGCCCGGTTTAGCGCACGTTCATCAACCCAGGCTATGGGATGATTTGAGTCATCAAGGAGAACTGCGTAGGGAAAGTTAGATTCATGAAGTTGCGCGAGTGCTTCGGTGCGATTAGTTGAGTGTCTGATTTCAACTGGGTGTGCAAGCTCGATGTCTTTGAGACGCCGCAGGGTCAGTGTCTTGAGAATCGCACCGGATCCCAAGAAGTTTTCAACAAATGAATCTGCAGGATTGGTAAGGATTGCTTCGGGGACATCCAGCTGGGCGATCTCCGAATGGTCACGAAGGATCGCAATTCGATCGCCCATCTTGACGGCTTCGTCAATGTCGTGAGTGACGAAGACAATCGTTTTTTTGAGGTCCGCTTGCAGCCTGAGAAATTCGTTTTGCAGGCGATCACGCGTGATCGGATCTATTGCACCGAATGGTTCGTCCATAAGCAGGACGTCAGGATCGGCGCCAAGTGCTCGGGCGACACCCACGCGCTGCGCCTGTCCACCAGAAAGCTCCTTGGGATACCGGTCCCGGTACGTTACGGGGTCCATACCAGTCAATTCGAGAAGCTCATCGACCCGGCCAGCGATCTTCTTTTTGGGCCACTTAAGCGACTTAGGAACGATCGCGATATTCTCTGCGATGGTTCGATGTGGAAATAAACCCACCTGCTGAATGACATATCCCATGCGACGACGTAATTCATTCGGGTCACCCTCAGTTACGTTTTCGCCGTCGAAAATTATGTCACCTGAACTTGGCTCGATCATGCGATTTATGAGACGAAGTGTGGTGCTCTTACCGCAGCCTGAGGGACCGACAAGGACCAGGATCTCGCCAGCGGCGATATCCAGACTTAAGTTCTTGACGGCTGGTATTTCCAGGCCTGTGTACGTCTTGGTGACATCTCGCAGGGAAATTTTTGGGGTAGGCATACTGCTCTCCTCAGGATTGGGGATCAGGGACTCAAAGTTCATGAGCGCAATCCACTCGGATTAGAAAAACGGCCTACAGTTCGAAGAAATAGGTCAATGACGAGTGCGAGAGCTACGGACAGGATTACGCCGGTCCAAATCGCTTCTAGCGAGTTGGGAAGTGGGAGCCGGGCGAGGCCGCTCTTAATGAAATCCCCGAGGCCACCGCCTGCAACCAGTGTCGCGATAGCAGAAATACCAACGGTTAAAAGTGCACTGACGCGAATGCCGGCAAGAATAATTGGCCATGCTAGTGGCAACTGCACTTTGCGCAGGATCTGGTTTGACGTAAGGCCCATCCCTTTAGCCGACTCCAGGACGCTGGGGTCCACTGAGTCAAGGCCGGCGACCGTGTTTCGCATGATGGGTAACAGCGCGTATAGGAACAGCGCAATAAAGCTTGGGATAAATCCCAGGCCAACAATCGGGATAAAAATCGTGAAAAGCGCGAGACTGGGAATGGTTAAGAACACACTCGCGATTGATAGCGAAAGTTCTTTTGCGAGCGGATTGTGCCTCGTTGCAACTCCCAAGGCAATCGCGACGATACTGGCTGAAATTGTTACGAGTACCACGTAGGTCAAAGATTGATAGAGCGTCTCCGCAACCAGATCCCCGCGAGAGGAGAGGTAGTTAAACCAACTCTGAATGCCATCCATGCAAATCTCCTTTTTATGGAGCGTGGTGGATCAATGCAAAAAAAAGAACGTGGAGGCAGAAATCTGCCTCCACGTTCTTTTTCTACTGAGCTGCAATGATGTTTTCCGAAACCAAGTAGTCGGTAGCAACTGCCTTGGGTTCTTCACCATCAGCTGACACTCGCTTGTTGAGTGCCGCCATCTCCTCATTGTTCAGTGGCTCCAAAATGGCTTCAACAATGGCTTCGAACTGATCTGGTGCTTTGCGATATGTGTCATTAACCATGGCTGCTGACACGTTGTAAAGAATATTGATCCCTGGATCTTGCACCAGAGTTAGGTTTAATGCCGGGATACGACCATCCGTCGTGTAAACCTCACCAAATGTGCACTTGTTGTTTGCAGTTTCGGTGTAGATAACGCCCGTGTCCAGAATCTTTTGCTGCTTTCCAGGCAATTTGATTCCGGTTGCCGTTTCGGTCAAGACCAGGCCGTCTGGCCGATCCGGGAACTCGCTCTCCATGCAAACGGTTGCGTCGGGATTGTCACGCACGTACTCCATGAATGTCTGAGTCGTGAACGCGCCGCCATTAGCTGTGGTGACCTCTGGGCTCGAAACGAATCCGTACGTGTTATTGAACGGTGAACGCCCAATCCAGACGATACCGTTTTCCTGGAAGTCCACTTCTTTGACATTTTCGGTGAGTTCTTTGGCGTCAAAGCTTGGATTTTCTTTTTCAAGGTGAACGGCCCAGCCGGTTCCGTTGTACTCGGGGTACACGTCAATTTCACCCGATTCCAACGCAGCTCGAGCGACGCTAGTGCCACCGAGGTTGACTTTGTCGGTAACTTCCGCGCCAGCGGCACCGAATGCGACAGCAAATATCTGACCGAGCAACAACTGCTCGTCAAAATCCTTGGACCCGACTATGACGGGAATCCCGCTCAGGCTGTTCTTGCCTGCCACGGTGCCGCCTTGGTCACTTTCACTCGAACTTGACTCGCTCCCGCACGCTGTCAATGCCAGCGCCGAGGCGGCTGCCACGACCGCCAACTTCTTTGATAATAACTTCATATTTTGTACTCCACTCATCATAGGTAATAGGTTTTTTGATTAACCCGGGTAGACGTGTGCCTTAAAGAAGGTATGCGCGATTCTTGCTGCTGGATAGCCACGACACAGTTGGGGGGCGAATACCCTGTAAAGATGTATAAATTCTTACAAATAAGCGCATAAACCAGCCGATTCCCTGGACTATAGCGCGTTGTGGTGTTGACAGGTGCGCGCGCACGGCGGTGACCTCGGCCTCTCGTGAAGCAAGCGGCTAACCGCGGCCAGCGTTTCTCGGCTAGAAATAGAAGCCAAATCCTCGTTGGGGTCGGCAGAGGTCGGTGGGCTCTGTGGGAGGTAGGCACGCCCACCGAATGGCCTGGGAGTCGTCACGGCCTCGCTGCAGGAGTCAGGGTCTGCGGCGGGCCAAATATCGTATGAACGCCGCTCGACCACATCACGGGAACATCCGGAGGTCCTGTGACGTCAACCCCGACGGCGCCAACCAAGTCATCGTCCAGAGCAACCAGAGTTGCTCGATGGAGCTTCCACGGGACGTGCGAGTTCGGATGCCAGACTGTTCGGCCAGCCAGTCTCGCGTGCAGCCCCCACCGCGCAGTGAGGAAGTGCTCTAAGTCTGAGGGGTGGGCGATACGCTCACCGATATCAACGGTCACCGCAGAGCTCAGACCTCGCTCAGGCCAGCGCCGCCGAGACACATACCGCATCCGCGTCCCCCGCCTGCCAATGCGCATATGTGCCCAGGTGTAGGGCAGACCATAGCCAAACCGTGCGCATAAAGCCGTGAAGAAACGTGATGCCTCGAGGCTCAGGAACACCACACCATGCCGACCTTCATCGTCTACGGAGTACAAGCGAACGTTTGTCTCGGCGAAGTCACCAAGGTAGGGGGTTGGAAAATCGGCGATCCCCGCTTTGCGCATATGAAATGGAATGAGACCAACGTAGGTTCGACCATTCAACTCATCTGGGCGGACGCCAGCGGGCATAAACCGAGTCACCAACTCGGGCGGTATCGACCAGTGCAGGAATGCCAAATCGCGCCACTGTTGCCCGAAGATACGAGGACCCCTAAGCGGTGGCGCAGCCACGCGGAAGGTCTCTGGCAGTGCCATATCAAGCTGCAGCGGGTTGAGCGGCGACTTTGCACGCCGGGGTCGAACCGGGCAGTCGGTAGCGATTCTTGGCAATCAACTTGTAGACCCGGTCGGCGACGACGCGGATAATCGGTGCGGCCATAGTGAAACCAGCGACCGGCCACGGCGCGGGCGAGGCCCGCAAGACGTGGGCAACTGCCGCAGCGCCGGATGTGTGTTCCCCCGACGTAGGCACCCACTGCACGGCTTCGGTGCACTCGATTTGGGTGAGGCCGAGCGCGTTCAGGTCTGCGAACTGCCACGCGACGATTTGAGCGCGTGGTCTGATCCACCGCTTCATGAAATCGACGCTCATCGTGCAGAAACCGCAATCACCATCGAAGATGAGAATCGGAAGACGCTGATGTGCCACCGCCCCGGGTATCGGACGGCGAATATTTGCGGAAGGTACCTGCCCATTAACTGCATTCATATGAGGAATCTACTCGCCGGTGGCAACGCCGAGCTCGACGCCATCAACCAATACGGCCCGCAAGTAGTCGTCAGTTTGGAGTGCGGCGGCAACCTCGTTGAGAACTTGCACGGGATCCAGGTCCGATTTAGCAATCAGATTGATCCGGATTGCTCCCTTTCCGACAGGCGGCGTCAGCTCAAACTGGCAGTTATAGCGTGCCCCAATCCCCGATACAGCGGCCGACACAGCTTGGGCGATAGCGCGATCAGTGGCGGGAGTCTCAAAAGAACTCCCGTCGGCCAACGCCACTAGTTCGTCAGCAACGAGGGCAATCCGGTGTCCCTGTGTCACATCAATCACGAGAGCGTCGGCCCCCTCATCGATAGCTGCGGCCGCCGCTTGGCGGATACGCGCGGGAACCGGTCGCGAGTCGGCATCCCAGTCGTTGAACGAAGCGATCGAAGTGAAGGCCAGCAGCCCCCTGCGACCATCGGCAGTCTGCATAGACACGGTGGCCATGTGGCTGTCCTTCTCAACTTGATGACCCTGATCATCAACCTCGGATGAATCGAGAATTGCTTTCACCGGTACGAACACTCGACTCTGCGACAACGCGCTAAGCAGCTCTCGTCGACCTAGCCGCTTCCCGGCGTATTCCCGCAGTGCGGTACGTACTGCCGGGTCGACGTCACCGTCATCGGCGCCGAACTCTGAGGTAGGAATTTTCTTGCCTACGAAGCGCTCATCGGTGCTCACACCAGCCCCCCGGAATAGCGCCTACGACGACGGAGTTCGCGATCGGATTGGTCGAGATTTGTTAGGTCAGTCAACGCCGTTGCCACAGCGTCTCCGATCTCCTCGACTAAGCGACCCGATTGGGCCGAGCCTGTGGCTGCTGACTCCTCAGCCACGAGGACATCAACGAAACCGTCTGCCGCCATGAATCCGGCCGTCACCCGCTGCTGTTCGGCCATCTCGGCGGCGCGATCCGGTGTGCGATGGCGGATCACCGAGGCACCTTCCAGTGGCAAGGGCGAGACCCACGAGAGTTCGGCAGCCACAACAGTGTCGGCCGGCAATAGAGCAATCGCGCCAGCTCCACATCCCATGCCGACCAGCACAGACACTGTAGGCACCGGCACGGCCATCAGCTCAGCGAGACACCTGGCTATCTGCCCGGCCAGGCCACCTTCTTCAGCTTCGACGGATAGCTCCGCGCCCGGTGTATCTACGATCGTGACGAGTGGCAGATTCAACTCAGCGGCAATCCGAAGCCCCCGCCGAGCAGTCTTCAACGCGGCAGGACCGATCAATGCGCCATCCGCTTGCGCGACGCGGTCCTGAGCAATGACAGTGACTGAGCGGCCCTGCCATCGCCCGATCTTGAGAGCAATGGCGGGGCTGAGCTGACCCTCACCTGTCCCCGAAAGTGTGACGACCTCGGTCATATTTGCCGCGATCAGTTCGCGACAGCCCGGCCGAGCCGGATCTCGGGTGGCAACAACGTTGTCCCAGGCGGGGCGAACAGCCTCCGCATCGCTCGCGCCACTGGTCGCAGGCAGCTCGCGTGTTTTCGCTACAACGGCAACCTCGCGAGTTGCCGGTCGGGTGGCACTCACTAGCCGACTAACGACGCGACGTACGTCTACCAGTGGCAGGACTCCATCAATCACGCCGTGGTCGGCTAGGTTGTCGGTCTGCTGCACTCCTGGCGGAAATGGTTGGCCCTCCAACATCTCGTAGACCCGTGGGCCAAGGAACCCGGCTAATGCCCCAGGTTCGCCAAATGTGACCGTTCCGAGAGACCCCCACGTTGCCATCACTCCCCCCGTGGTCGGGTGACGAAGCCACACCGCCAAAAGCAAACCGGCAGCCCGCAATCGAGTGACTGCATTGGCCACATCTGCCATGAGCAAAAATGCCCGTGTCCCCTCCTGCATCCGGATTCCGCCGGACGTGGGTGAGGCAAACACCGGAAGGGACTCAGCGATCGCGCGATCCAAGGTAGCGATCACCATCTGGCAGGTGATTCGCCCCACGGACCCGGCAAGGAAATCGAAATCCCCAATGATGAGCACCGCGGGTGAGCCCCCCACATCTGCGACCCCGACCTGGACCGACTCAGTCAACCCAGTCTTGGCTCGCACCGATTCGAGTTCGTCCTGGTACTCGGGGTCACCTGGGGAGAAGTCCGGCACTCCGAGATCTGCTGGTGACCACGGCTGGAACGTATGTGGATCCGAAACTGCGGTAACTACATCTGCTGCTGGTGTCCGCTGCACAGCTCTCACGCTAGCGTGCGCCGACCGACACGAAGTCAGCTATCAGCTGGATTGAGGGATTAGGTTCTGAAATCCGCGACCGTTTCCGGTTTGATGGAGACCGGATGCGATGGTCGGTCCGAATATCTTTTTCGACCAAATCTGCTCGGGCAACTAATTTGGAGAACACATAATGGCGTGGGTCAATACGCATGCACTCAAACAGCGGCTCGACGCCGCCACATCTGAGCTAGAGGCACCGTTAGCCGTCGTAGATCTTGGGGCCTTCGATGCCAACCGACGCGATCTTGCCCGGCGGGCGGGTGGCTGCCCGATCCGAGTGGCCAGCAAGTCACTGCGCACCCGGTGGGCTATCAACGAGGCGTTACGGCATACCCAATTCAATGGAGTGCTCGGTTACACCCTGCCGGAGGCGATCTGGCTCGCGAGCCCAGACCATGCGGGGCCCGGTATAGACGACATCCTTGTGGGCTACCCGACCGTAGACAAGACAGCAATTACGGAGCTTGCCGCCAGCGAACTGTTGTCCGACCGGATCACCCTCATGGTTGATGACATTGCTCAACTTGACCTCATCGAATCGGTCGTTCGAGACTCGGACCGAAAGATTCGGGTCTGCATCGATGTCGACGCCTCGTGGCGCCCCAAACCACCCGGACTACGAACGCCGCTGCACGTGGGAGCCAAGCGATCCCCGTTGCACAGTGCCGATGACGTCGTGGGGATCGTCAATGCCGTCCTCGCCTCAGCTCACCTGGCACTTGTCGGTTTGATGTTCTACGAGGCCCAGATTGCCGGCCTCGGAAACCAACCACGCGGGCACTCGATTCGCGGACGAGCCATCACGATGATGCAATCAGCCTCCATCAAGGAGCTGGCAGGCAGGCGGCCCGCCATCGTGCGCGATGTCGCCGCCACATTGCGAAGCGCAGGCCAACCTGCACTGGAGTTCGTGAATGCCGGCGGAACAGGCTCGCTAGAAGCTTCTTCGGCCGACTCTGCTGTCACTGAGGTCACGGCAGGTTCAGGCTTCTTTGGACCCACCCTGTTCGACAACTACAGCCATTTCTCTCCAATCCCAGCCG
>JBLHZE010000075.1:0-9116 GCA_047631015.1 Actinomycetes bacterium | reverse complement strand
ACGCCTGCCAGCAGTCGGGGTACCTGATCGAGGAGTCGGCGTTCGTCGGGGTAGGCAAGTCGCCCGCGAATATCTTCCAGATTCACCCATTCGACCTCAACGACCTCGGGGTCGTCATCGGAAATCTGGCCACCAGTGCTTTCTAGCAGGAAGTGATGGACGGTCTTATGGATGCGGCGTCCGTCGGCAACGAACCAAAAATCGATGGCACCGAGTGGAGCCAGGATGCGTCCGCGAATCCCGGTCTCCTCCTGGACCTCGCGGATCGCGGCCTGTTCGGCGGTCTCACCGGCCTCAAGGTGACCTTTGGGGAGCGACCACATCAGGCGCCCACGTCGGTCAAGTCGCCCGATCAACGCGCCGCATTGCGGATCCGTGGTCCGATCGACGACGAGTCCGCCAGCACTCGTTTCCTCGTTGGGTGGGACCGGGCGCGGGGCCCGAATTGACGTGGGAGGAGGGATTTTGTGGCCGCCAGGGTCACGATGAGAGTTTTCGGCGGCCATGAAGGTGAGGATAGTCGCCTCAGGCGCTAGGTAACGCAACTATCGTGTCCTGATGTGACTGGTATCCAAAGAACTCCGCCGCTTCGGATCTCTCTCGATGCTCTCGGTGAGGTATTGCCGGTTGCGATTGAGCTCGGTGAGCGTTTTGAGAGCAGGGGCTTTGAGCTTGCCCTTGTCGGCGGGTCGGTGCGAGATGCGATGCTTGGCCGACTCGGAAACGACCTGGATTTCACCACCAATGCTCTGCCAGATGAGGTGCTGCGAATTCTGCGCGGGTGGGCAGAATCCATCTGGGAGGTCGGGATTCGGTTTGGAACCGTTGGAGCAGTGAAGGACGGGTACCAACTCGAAATCACGACCTATCGAGCCGAGAGCTACGACAATGATTCACGTAAGCCGGTCGTGAGTTTTGGTGACACGTTGGCGCAGGACCTGGTGCGCCGCGACTTCACCATCAACGCGATGGCCATCACCCTGCCTACGATTGAGTTCGTCGATCTGCATGGCGGCGCCACTGATTTGGCCGCGGGAGTCATTCGGACTCCTGGGACCCCGGAGCAATCGTTCGGTGATGACCCGTTGCGGATGATGCGGGCCGCGCGGTTCGCATCGCAGCTGGAATTCACAGTCGATCCGATTGCTGTTCAGGCAATGACCGAGATGGCCGCACGGCTTGAAATCGTCTCGCCGGAGCGGGTACGGGATGAATTGTCCAGATTGCTGCTCGGCGATGATCCCCGACGCGGGTTGCAGTTGATGGTCGATACGCGTCTGACTCAGCATGTCCTGCCGGAGCTACCGGCCCTAGCGTTGGAGATCGACGAACACCACCGACATAAGGATGTTTACGAACATAGTTTGGTGGTGTTGGAACAAGCGATCGATCTGGAATCAGCTCATAAGCCAATGATGAATCCGGATTTGATTCTGCGGCTGGCCGCGCTGCTACACGATATTGGCAAACCAAAGACGCGACGTTTCGAATCCGCCGGCGGGGTGTCGTTCCATCACCATGAGGTTGTCGGAGCCAAACTCACTCGCAAGCGGCTGCGGGCGCTGCGCTACCCGAACGAGGTTATCGATCAGGTCAGCAAGCTCGTCGAGCTGCATCTGCGATTCCACGGGTACTCCTCCGGCCAATGGACCGACGCTGCAGTGCGCCGCTATGTCCGCGACGCCGGAGATGAGCTGAACCGGCTGCACAAGCTGACTCGGGCCGATTCGACCACACGCAACCGGCGCAAGGCTGCTGGCCTGCAAGCCTCCTATGACAGTTTGGAACAGCGGATTGCGGTTCTGAGCGAGGAGGAAGAAATGAAGGCGGTTCGCCCAGATCTCGATGGGCAGCAGATTATGGAGACTCTGGGGATCCCGCCCGGACGGGATGTTGGCGTTGCGTACAAGTACTTGCTGGAGAGGCGACTGGATCGCGGTCCGGTCGACGCTGCGGTGGCCGAAGTCGAGCTACGGGAGTGGTGGGCACAGCGCGACCAGCCGTGATCTAGTCGGCGGTTTCCTCGTGCACGCCGCCGCCACGTGTGAGCTGTGAGGCTGCGACATTGCGGCCCCGGACGTACCAGAGTGCCGCAAGTAGCAGCATGACGGCGATGACGATGAGATCGATGATCGACTGGCCACTCGGTGGACTCGTAGCGGCGACGAACGCCACCCCAATAACGAGACCAATGTTGATGGCGACGTCGTACAGCGCGAAAACCCGGCCGCGGTGGTCATCGTGGATGAGTTCTTGGACGATGGTGTCGGCGCAGATCTTGACCGCCTGCCCAGAGACACCGAGAGCGGCACCGCCAATCAGCAGTGAGGGCATCGTCCCGATCGCCAGCCCGATCGTTGTGACGCTGCCAGCTATCACCAACATCGCGCTGGTGTAAGGAACAATGCCGATTGCCTTTGTCACTCGGGGCGTGATGACAGCGGCAACGAACGCACCACCTGCGGCGGCACCGATCACCAGGCTGATCTGACCGAGGGCTTGTTCCGGCTCGGTGATGGGATTGAGCGTATTGCGCACGAGCAGGATCACCAGCGCGGTGACGACGCCGAAGGCCGTCCGGTGGATTGTCACGACCGCAACTGCACGAAACGCTAGTTTTGTGTGCCAGAGGACTTTCGTGCCTTCGACGAATCCGGTCGCGACACCGGCAAGCGTGTCGCTTGGTCGTTCGCCATCCGGCCCGAGCAGCATTTTGGGCATCCGCAGGGATAGCGCCCCCGAGATGGCGAAACCGACGGCAGCAATCATCAGCAAAGTGACCGATCCGGCATCGCTCCCACCAAGCGCACCCCGTACGACGATCCCGAATAGGCCTCCGAGTGCGGCGAATAGCGTACCGATTGTCGGCGAGAATGCATTAGCCGCAACGAGTTGTTCCCGCGTGACGGTGTGTGGCAAGGAGGCGGACAGTCCGGCCAAAATGAAGCGGTTAATACCGAGCGCGATGAGGACGACGACCCCGAGGCTCAGATCCGCGCTGCCGTTCGAGGTCTGCCAGGCGACAACGAGGACTACGAGTGCTCGAATCAGGTTTCCAAACAGGAGGACCTGACGCCGACTCCATCGATCAAGTAGGACGCCCGCGAACGGACCGACGATCGAATAGGGCAGGTAGAGAATCGCGAATGCCGTTGCGATTGAGGCTGCGGAGGGCTGCCGCTCTGGTGAGAACAGCACGAACGTGGCAAGCGCTGTTTGGAACAATCCGTCGCAGAACTGTCCGGTGACCCGGACCGTGAAGAGTTGCCGGAATCGCGCGGAACTCAGTACCGCCCGAAACTCACCCGCAACTGCCACTGGTCGACCGTATCTCGCAGGACGTCAATTCGGTCCGGTTGAGTACGCGGACACCGCAGGATGCCGGAGAAGCCGCTCATCACATTAAGCCGTCGTCGAATCCGATGTCGTAGTGAGAGCCGTCGCAAAATGGTTTGTTCGATGACGCCCCACACCGGCAGAGTGCCACGCGTTCGCGGACTTGGTACTCGCGACCAGAAGCGCTGATGACGGCAATGCCACCAGTGAGTCGGATTGCTGAAGCTGTCTGGTCGGCCTGGGGATCCTCGAGGATCGAGACGCGGACCTCCATGGGCTGTGGGATCTCTGCGCCGGTCTCCGAATTGAGCAAGACCAGGCGTCCACCAGGGCAATGGTCGGTGATGGACGCCAGAATGCGCTGCGGTTCCTCACCGTCCTGTTTGACTAGATCCCAGGCGCTGCCGTCAACCGAGCAGAAGCCGGCATGGACGCATAATGATTCGTTATCGGCGAGATCCTCGCGGGGTCCGGGGATGATCTCCGCCCCGTCGAGCATTGGCTCAAAAGAGGCCGTCTCCGCTAGATCCACATCGACGTTCTTATGGGAGCCATCGCAAAATGGCTTGTTCTCGGACGCGCCGCATCGGCATAACGCCGCTGGATTGGGCAACTCGAACTGCTTGCCCTCGCGGTAGGTGCGCGACTTCTCGTCGTCATCTCGAACAATGAGCTCCTGGCCACACGGCGGTGATCCGTAGACCAAGTAGGGGCCGTGCTTGGCGACTTTCACGTAGACCTTGTTGCCGTCGTTTTCCTGATCTGACATCGCGGCGGATCCCTTCGTGGTTCGGTACAGTCCGGCTATCGCGTAGGGCCACCGTAACGACTGTTTCGGCCGGTTTGTCGGTCAGGTAGGGCAACCGGGGGTAAGTGGACGGATTGGTCTTTGGGCGCACAAAAGAGCCCCGCCACAGTTGGCGGGGCCCTTTTGAGAACCTCAGATTCGGTGAAGTGCCAAAATTTACCGCTCGATCTTGCCAGCGATAAAGTCCTCGACAGCTGTGTACGCCTCGTCGTCGGAGTACTGCACCGGCGGGCTCTTCATGAAGTACGAGCTCGCGGACAGGATTGGTCCACCGATACCGCGGTCCTTGGCGATCTTGGCGGCGCGCAGGGCGTCGATAATGATGCCGGCAGAGTTAGGGGAGTCCCAGACCTCAAGCTTGTACTCCAGGCTCAGTGGGATGTCGCCGAAGTTGCGACCCTCAAGACGGACGAAGGCCCACTTGCGGTCATCGAGCCAGGCGACGTAGTCCGAGGGGCCGATGTGCACATTGCGGTCCGCGATCTTCTCTTGCAGTTGCGAGGTCACGGACTGGGTCTTTGAGATCTTCTTGGACTCCAGGCGCTCACGCTCCAGCATGTTCATGAAGTCCATATTGCCGCCGACATTGAGCTGGTACGTACGGTCAACGGTGACGCCGCGGTCTTCGAAGAGCTTGGCAAGCACACGGTGAGTGATCGTGGCACCGACCTGGCTCTTGATGTCGTCGCCGACTATTGGAACACCGGCATCGGTGAACTTCTGCGCCCACTCTGGAGTTCCGGCGATGAACACTGGAAGAGCATTAACGAACGCAACATTGGCATCGATGGCGCATTGTGCGTAGTACTTGGCAGCGTCTTCGGATCCGACGGGTAGGTAGCAGACGAGGACATCAACATCAGCAGCTTTCAGTGCTGCGACGACGTCAACCGGCTCCTGCTCGGATTCGGTCACCATCTCGCGGTAGTACTTGCCGAGCCCGTCGAGGGTGTGGCCGCGCTGGACCGTGACGCCGGTGGGCGGCACATCACAGATTTTGATGGTGTTGTTCTCACTTGCTGTAATGGCGTGCGCGAGGTCTTGGCCGACCTTCTTGGCATCGACATCGAAAGCGGTGACGAACTCGACGTCGCCGACGTGGTACTCGCCGAATGTGACGTGCATGAGGCCGGGCACGCGATCATTCGGATCGGCGTCCTTGTAGTACTCGACGCCCTGGACGAGGGATGAGGCACAGTTGCCGACACCGACAATCGCCACGCGAATCGAACCCATGTTGTTAATCCTTTCGTTGTCAGATTCGCCCGGAGCGGCCTGTACGCCCGGATTCAGCTGGTTGGTTGGTTGTTGCACCAGAGGTGCCAGATTGTGTCCGAGCTCCAGCGTCGGGTTGCGTTGCCGCACCGGAGCCGGATTGTTCTGTCGCGATGAGCTCGGAGAGCCACCGCACTTCCCGCTCAACTCCATCGAGTCCGTGGCGGGCAAGTTCTTCGGTATAGGAATCGACGCGCTCGGCGCTTTGCACGAATGAGGAGCGCAGCACAGTGAGGCGCTCCTCCAGTCGACTGCGCCGCCCCTGCAGGATCCGCATCCGGACCTCGCTGTCAGTCCGGGAAAAGAATGCAAAGTGGACGCCGAATCTCTCATCGTCCCAGGTTTGCGGTCCCGCTTCGGCCAGCATTTCGTCGAGGCGCTCTTTGCCGTCTGCCGTTAGTTGGTAGACGATCTTCGCTCGACGGCCGGATAGCGCCGGGGCCCCGGCATCCGCTGGTCCCGCTTCGCGGATGAGCCCTTCGGCGAGAAGCTGCTTGAGGCACGGGTAAAGCGATCCGTATGAGATGGCCCGGAAACTTCCGAGGACTGCATTGATTCGCTTCCGAAGCTCGTAGCCGTGCATCGGGCTGTCGTGAAGTAAACCCAGTACTGCAAATTCCAAAACGTTCGAGCGCTTCGCCACGATGCACCCCCTCTACTGGTCGGATGGGACTTGCTTGTCTGGATCAAGTTGCATGGAACTATGCCTACGACGGCTCAGGTATACCCAGACCAGGCATTCCCAATCATAGATATATCGAGTCGATATATAGAACCATACATATCGAAGCGCTACCTGCCAAGCGTATCGACGGATTTGGAGCCGTATGTCGTCACGGTCAGGCCCATCGCAGTCGTGGCCCAGGTCAATCGCGCATGGCGGTCGGCGCATGCGGGGTGAGCGCAAGGATCGACCGTAATGAACCGAGAGTAGGCAGTTGCTGATTGCCGGGCCTCTCGCGGACACGTACCGTTGACACGTGGTTGTTCCTCGTGGTGGCGGAAATCCCAAGGGAACGCGCCCGCAGGGTGGCGGCGCGAAGCCACCGAAGGTGCACCCGGAGCTCGCGCAGCCCGAAAACGTCGCTGATCCCTACGCCCCGCGCCGCGTGGTGGACTACACCCTTGAGCGCCGAAGCGCGCTAGCCACGCTCGTCCTGGTGGCGACCGGAGCCAGCGACCATCTGGATCCGCACCCGCATTTGTTGCGGGCGGCTCGTAACCACGGCGTCCCGGCGGGGGAGCCGTGCCCGTGGTGCAAATCAGCGGATGATCTCAGGACGCTGAACTACGTCTACGGTGACGAGCTTGGCCCGTACTCCGGCCGCCTTCGCACCCAGAAAGCACTGGCCACGATGGCGGGTCGGCACGGGCAGTTCCGCGTTTACCTAGTCGAGGTTTGCCGCTCCTGCGGGTGGAACCACCTGGTGCGTAGTTACGTCCTAGGGGATGGCGTTCCGCGGGTAGCTTTGCGCGCATCGCGGGACCAACTGGATTGAATCTAAACCAAAAGTGAGATAGCAAACCATCAGGATCAACAGGCGGGTTTAGCCCATATCGTCGTATTGTGGCGGAGAAATACGCCGAGCAAAGACGATCACTATTGACGTTTGATATCTGATATCGACTTAGGCGGTTCTTATGGCGAGACGTAGTTCAAAACGTGGTGGCGCGAGCCGGACGTCTACGCAATCGAGCACGGTGCCAGCGAGGCGTAAGCGCTATATCGATTATCCCCGTGCCAACTGCCGGGGAGTGCGCCGCTGGCTTCCGTCCTGGAAGCTCATTGTTGGCAGTTGCGTCACCTTCGTCCTGCTCCTCGTTGGCAGCTTTGCCGCGGCTGTCGCATTCACGACGATCCCTGAACCGAATGAGGTCTCCCGCTCGGAGAAGACCATCGTGTACTGGAATGATGGAGAATCTGAACTGGGTCGACTCGGGGAGTCAAACCGCATCAGTGTCCCGCTACAAGACATGCCCAAAGAGCTACGTAACGCGACGTTAGCGGCGGAGGATCGCGAGTTTTATGCCCACAGCGGATTTGACATGATGGCGTTGACCCGAGCCGCCTGGAACGAAATTAGCGGTGGCAGTAGGCAGGGTGGATCAACGCTTACCCAGCAGTATGCCAAGAATGCCTTCCTGAGCCATGAGCAGACTATTGCTCGTAAGGCGAGAGAGCTCATCCTGTCGGTCAAACTTGAGGGCGCGGAGTCTAAGGATCAAATCCTGGAAAACTACTTGAACACGATCTACTTCGGGCGTGGCGCTTATGGCGTTGAGACGGCAGCTCAGGCCTACTACGGCAAGGCTGCTGCACAGCTGACACTCAGTGAGTCGGCTACTTTGGCCGCGATGATTCAGGCGCCCACCACATTCGAGCCAGAGACTAACTCTGACGGGCTAGAGGCGCGTCTGCAGTACGTGCTGGACGGCATGGTATCGCAGGGGTGGATCACCCAAGCCAGAGCGAACAAGGTGCAATTGCCGGACTTCAAAAAGGCCAAGACCGTACGCAGCTCGCTCAAAGGAACGAACGGCTATCTCCTTGAATCCGTGAATCGAGAGATGCTGCGGCGCGGCTACTCCGAAGAGGATCTAAACGTTGGGGGCTACCGAATCACGACCACCTTCGATAAGGAAGATCAGGCAGCGGCCGTTCAGGCGGTCACCAGCACCGGCATCAGCAGCGAGAAGGGTCTTCGTATCGGACTGACGTCTGTCGAGAATGAGACGGGAGAAGTCCTCGCAATGTACGGCGGCGCGGAGTACCTGGAGAACCAGTTGTCCAACAGTGACCAGGCGACCGGTTTGGCCGGATCGACGTTTAAGCCGTTCGCTCTCGCCGCTGCCATCGAAGATGGAATAGACCTGGATTCGTACTGGAACGGCAACTCACCACGCACGATCGATGGGTACACCCTTAAGAACGAAGGAAACGCCTCCTACGGAACCATCAGTTTGCTGACAGCGATGGAGAAGTCGGTCAACACTGTGTTCGTCGACATGGCCAACCAGGTCGGGACCGACAGGGTTGAAGAGGCCGCAATCCGAGCCGGAGTCCCCGCCGACACGATCGGCCTCCAGGCTGATCCGACGACTGTCTTGGGAACCTCCTCCCCGACCACCTTGGATATGGCCGGCGCCTACGCCACATTCGCCAACCGTGGTGAGCGCGTTGCGCCTACAACGATCAAGGAGATCCGCCGGGGAGGTGCCGTGGAGTATGCACACACTGTTGAGCCAGAACGCGCGTTCGAGGAAGATGTTGCAGACGAGGTCAACTACGCCTTGCAGAAGGTCGTTACGAGCGGTACCGGATCCACGGCCGCTGGCCTCGGGCGGCCTGCCGCTGGTAAGACGGGCACCACGGATAACAACCGTTCAGCGTGGTTCGTTGGTTACACGCCTCAGGTCACGACAGCCGTCATGTTGGTGAAGCAAAATGGCAAAGGTGACGCAACAACGTTGTACGGGACCGGCGGTGGTGGCTCGGTCTACGGTGGTTCCTATCCGGCGCAGATCTGGACGAGTTATATGCGGGCCGCGATGAGCGGAATGGACTACGAGGACTTTGCCACCGGGAACGGGGGTTCGGGGAGCTCCTATTCGGGCGGATACGGGTCACCGAGCCCGTCGGAGTCGCAATCAGAGTCGTCGAGCTCGTCGCCTTCGTCCCGCCCCTCGAAGTCGCCGA
>JBLHZE010000074.1:0-9157 GCA_047631015.1 Actinomycetes bacterium | reverse complement strand
GCCGATGCGTGGGATCACGTCGAGTGTGCGATGGCCCTGACCCTGGGCGGCCGACTCGATGATGCCCGGCGGGCATATGACTGGTTATGCGCGAGCCAACGAATCGACGGCTCGTGGGCAATGTCGTACGACCAATTCCGCATTCTTGACTCTTCGGCCGACACCAATCAATGTGCCTACATTGCCGTCGGCGCGTGGCAGTGGTGGACCCTCACCCGAGAGTTCGACCTTGTTGCACAGTTGTGGCCACACGTGCAGCGAGCACTGGACTTTGTTATCGATCTTCAACTGCCAAGCGGACATATGTCGTGGGGCCGGGCACCATCCGGTGAACCCTCGCAAGGATCTCTGCTCACTGGTTGCGCTTCGACCTATCAAGCACTGCGATGTGGTCTTGCATTGGCCGACCTGATGGGTGAGCCAAAGCCAGAATGGGAACTTTCCGCGGGAGCGCTCGGCCATGCCGTCACCGCTCATCCCGAAGGCTTCCTGAACAAGAGCGAGTTCTCGATGGACTGGTATTACCCGGTACTCGGGGGCGCCGTCCGTGGACCAGCTGCCGAAGAGCTGATCGACCGACGATGGGATGACTTTGTTGTGCCTGGGATGGGCACGCGCTGTGTGAGCAATCGGCCCTGGATCACGGCGGCCGAAACCTGCGAGCTCGCCTTATCTCTCATCGTGATTCGTCAACCGGCACGGGCCCGCCAACTACTCGCCGACGTTCAGTTCATGCGCCGCACGGACGGGTCGTACTGGACCGGCTGGGTGTATGACAACCAGAGGCACTGGCCTGCCGAAGCCTCAACCTGGACGGCCGCAGCAGTCGTCCTGGCCTGCGATGCACTGGCCGGTGGGCCCACGTTCGAACTGTTCGCGGGGAATTCCCTGCCCCCGATCGCGCAGTTGCCGACCGAGGCATGTACGTCAATGACTGACCTGCGTTCCGGTCGCTCGCAGCTCTGCGCCCAGTCGTGACGATCGCTACCTGCTGAGCTCTGTAGCTGGCCACCGTATAGATGTGGCCGAGACCTACCCGCCTGCCAAACATACTGCCGCCGAGATTAAGCGCTACGTCGCCTTCGAGCGCGGTGTAACCGCCACTGGCTCTGAGGCGGCAACACGGTCGGCTCTACCGGCATACTCGAACCTGTGCCACTACGCCGACCGCGCGAGAACTTTGTCGACCGCATCACGCTAAAGCGGATCGACCGCGATATCTTCACCGGCGCCTGCCACGCTGGAGCACCACAGCGAGCCTTCGGAGGTCAGGTCGCCGCACAATCGCTCGTCGCCGCCGGCATGACAGTCGATGACCCCGCACGGATGGTTCATTCACTGCATAGCTACTTTCTGCGGCCGGGCAGAACGTCTGATGCGATCGTCTACTTAGTCGATCGACCCCGGGATGGCGGTTCCTTCTCGACACGTCGCGTGACAGCAGTCCAGTACGGCGAGACAATCTTCACGATGTCGGCCTCGTTCGCTATCCGCGAAGACGGCCCAGAGCACCAGTACGAGGCACCCGACGTTCCCGATCCGGAGTCTCTGCCCAAACTTCCGTTGGAACTTGATAGCGACCACCACCTGCACAACGCTGACTCCCCAGACGAAAGACTTCTAGACCTGCGGTTCGTCGAACTAAATGCCACGCAGTCGCCGACGCCAGGCCGGCCGCTGCGAGCCGCCTGGGTCCGTGCTCGCTATCCCCTGCCGGATGACCAACGAGTTCACGCCTGCGCTCTCACCTATTTCTCTGATCTCACTCTCGTGGGCACAGCCCTGAAAGTTCACGGAGGACGCGAAGAAAATGCCGACTTAATGCTCGCCTCAATCGATCATGCGATGTGGTTCCATAGCCCCTTCCGGGCCGATGAATGGCTGCTCTTCGTTCAAAACTCCCCCGTGAGTGGGGGCGGCCACGGCCTGACCAGCGGGATCTTCTACACCCAAGAGGGGCGGTTAGTAGCTACAGCGGCCCAGGAGATCCTGATGCGTCGGCGCCGGAGTAAGAGCTAGGGGCTCCCAGGTCATAAGCCGCACGTCCGAGGTCACCTATGGTCAGGGTATGCGATCTCTCCCTACTGCTCCAATTGCTGCTACCGGGCTGGTGGGTGGATTCGCCGTCGCAGGTATCACCGGCAATCGCGCCCTCGGTGGCGTCGTACTGGCAGCTGGCGGGGTCTTGTGCGCCTGGGCCTGGTATCGGCACTCGGGCGCTCTGACTGCGGCGTCTCTAGCCGTGACGTACACCGCGGCATTCGCTATCTCTCACCCGTTGGCCGGGCAAATCGGTGCGTGGCCGAGTGTCTTGGTTGTCTCCGCGATAATCGGTGGTGCCGCCTATACCTTCTCTGATCGACGGCCCATCAAGAACCAGAATCCTGTTCAGGCCGAGTAGGAGTCATAGAAAGCAGCCAGTCGCAGCCGAATACGCTCCTCGAGATAGCCGTCAGCAGCCGCCTTGTCAAAAATCGGCGTTAGCACATCCGTTCCCAGCGAAGTACCTACGGCAGGACCGAAACCGACGTGGCCCAGTAACTCACCCACGGGCTGATCACCATATTCGGCAAACAGTGCAGCGATGGCTTTCTGCGTGACGTCACCAAACAGCTCCGTTGTGCGCAGGTGCACCCAAGCGACGTTACCTGCAGCAACGAAATCATCCACCGCGTCAGCAGGTACAAGTTCAGCGAGCTCGGCGATCGTTGAACTAGCGTTGGATTCCCATACCTCGTTCGCCACTGCAAGAATTAGCTCGTCGTCTAGGACCTTGTCTAAGTAGGTCTTGGAGTCGCGAATACTGTCTTGGATATTCGAGTTGACGAAGGCAGTGAGTTGGCGATCAACTGCCTGTTCGAGTTTGGGTGCGGCGGTACTGATCGCGTTCTGGCCCATCCGCATCAGTGTCGATGCACCCGGCACCTTGCGAGCGATCACATTCTCGGCCTGCAGGTAGTTCTTGATGCCCTGGTAGAGGACATGCGAGATCAAGCTGGCGTAGACCTCATTCGTGGTGATCTGGGTTGTCACGGCAGCACGCAGTTCAGCCATCCGAGCCACGCGTTGGGCACCTTGGGTAAAGCTATCTTCGGAGATGACATCGCCGAGGCGGGACTCGTTTTTCGCTGCGGCCTCATGAACACTGCGAGCAATGTGGCCGACCAGTTGGGCTGCCTCGGGAGTGAGATCCGCAGTAGACGTATAGCTCAGAAAGATCTTCGTGGCCATCTTTGGAGTTCCTAGATCATTGAGCGTGACCGAATCCAACCAGTCAAAAAGTGCAGGGACCTCCTGGGCAATCGATTCGGCTAACCCCTGACCCGATAGCCGTTCAAGTTCGAATGCAACGTGGGCATCAAGCATCTCTTGGTTCGCGTCCATTGCGGGCAGTGTTGCACGTGGACTATCCGAGCCAACGGTCCACCCGAGGTGGCGGCAACTAGCCTGCCACCACGCTAATCTTGACCTTCGTCCCAGGTGGAAGTGAGCTACCCGGCTTACGTGATTGGTCAATGACCGTTCCGGGAGTAACCCACGGAGCCTGGTCCCGGGAAACTTCGATGACCTCAGCCTTTAAGCCTCGGGCCACCAACAAGCGCGCTGCATCTTCGACAGTTTGCCCATGGACATCCATCATCCGGATTTCGTCGTTCTGCGGTGCACCAGGTGCTAGCAGGTAGGCCGGGTCGGCCTTCGCGATGCGCTTCACTGGTTTGCCCTTGAGGTACTCCGCCGTTCCTGCCTTCCATAGTGCAGCCGGGAGGGTTCCACCGTAGACAATTGAATAGCCCAACACGTTATGCAAGGTGTAGCGCGGTGATCGCGGATCACCGGTCCAGACTGCTCCGGCCAGCTGCGGCGTAAATCCAGCGAACCACGCCGAACCCGCATCTTCGCCAGTCCCCGTCTTCCCAGCCACAGGTCGGTCTCCAAGCTGCGCGGATCGCCCAGTACCGCGTTCGACAACGCCTTCCAGAACAGATGCGGCACTATCGGCGACGGCTGGATCGACGGCTTGGACACACTGTTCGCTCGACGGGTTCTTGATTACGATTCCATCTGGCCGAGTCACCGAGTTCACCAGTGTCGGCTTGCAGTAGACGCCATGGTTGGCAATCGCTGCGTAGGCGGATGCAATCTCGGTAACCGAGACGTCGCGAACGCCCAGCGCGAAACTGCCTTCCTGTTTCTCAGGATAAGTCTTCGAACCCGGAACCCCAATACTATTCACTCCGAGTCGGCGCGCGGCATTGGCGATGGCGTCAATCCCGACCCGCTCCTCAAGCTGAACGTAGGCGGTGTTGATGGACATCTCGGTGGCCCGAGTGATGGAGACATTACTCGCTGAGAGCCCCTCAGCGTTGTGGTAACCGCCGGGCGGATTATCGAACACTTGGCTGTAGTGAACTGTGCCCGCCGGAAGGACCGTACTCAACGGGATTCCCGCCTCAAGCGCAGCAACGAGAGTGAACAGTTTGAAGGTAGATGCTGGCGAGAATGCTGACGTCATGGCGAGTGGAATCTCAGTCGCGCCCTTGCCATTGCCGAACTTCCTATTACTACCGACTGCCTTAATGTGGCCGGTAGATGGCTCGATTAGGGTCGCAGCGTTCGCAACTCGATTGTCACTTGGGATCAATCCAGCTGCAGCCTTGTTGAGCGCCTTCTGCGTTTTGGGGTCCGCTGTGAGCTCAACGGTCAGACCGCCCGCGCGCAATAGACTCTTATCCTGCGGCGCCAACCAATCGGCGGTCTTGAGTTCCCGAAGTGCCGCGTCACATGCCATTCCCCACTGTGCCGCAGCAGCACTACACCCCTGGTCCGGTAGCTTCGTCTTTAGGACGATGGGCTCGGCTGCATGGGTCACAGCCTGCTCCGCCGAGATGTACCCGTTATTCGCCATCGCATTGAGGACCTGTTCGCGACGTTGGCTTGCGCCCTCTGGATTCGACCGTGGATCGAGAGCTGCCGGTGATTGCAGGATCCCGGCTAGTAGGGCCGCTTGACTGATCGTCAGTTCTTTTGCCGGCACTGAGTAGAAACGGTTCGCGGCCGCCTCGATGCCGTACGCACCGGCGCCGAAGTAGGCAACGTTCAGGTAGCCGGTGAGGATGTCATCTTTCGACATTCTCGCTTCGATCAGCATGGCCAGGTGCGCCTCGGCAACTTTCCGCTGCCAGCTTCGTTCCGTCGCAGCCTCCAGTGCGGCCGGGTCGGCTTCCCCGCCACCATCAAGAACAGCCTGAGCAAGGCGTAGGTTCTTTGCGTACTGCTGGGTAATAGTCGAACCGCCTTGAACAGCATCGCCGCTGGAGGTCGCGATCAGGGCCCGCGCGGTACCGATGGGGTCAACGCCGACGTGGCTAAAAAAACGGCCGTCTTCGATCGAGACAGCCGCATCCCGAACGTTCTTACCCTGGGTTGCGGCATCCACCCGTACCCGGTTCACGGAGAAGACCTCAGCCACGTTGTCGCCCTTAGCTGTCACGAGTTTCGTGCGGCCCGGAAGTACTTCGGCGGGTATCGTGTCCGGCTGAAGATTCCACGCATCAATAACCTGTGACGTGGCCGCCACACCCATCGCAGCATTCGGCAGGAGACCGGCCGTCATCACAAGACCACCAAGTCCAGCAACCGAGATCAGGCCAATCACGCGGGTCCTGTTGACACCGGTTTTCGGTCCAGGCTCCCCTGACTCCCACGTGACATCAGACAGGGGAATGCGCGGGCCATCAGGCCACTTACCGCCGAAGTTCTTCATCGCGGCTTTTTCTCCTTCCCGAATAGTGTGTCTCCGGTAGCAAAACGATAAGTCACAGCTGAGCCGCCACCTGGTAGCGGCGGAGTCACATTGACGTCCAGCCAGGAACTTTTTTCCCCATCGGTTCGAGTTACCGTGATGCTCACACCGGCCTCGTTCGCGGGTGACACGTGCTCTACCCACCCCTGCGCTTCCAGTTCTTGACCCAGGGTTGAGCTGATGAGCGCCACATCGGCATCAGGTCGGGCGAGCGCGACTGCTGACCAACCGCGGGCACCTGACTGCTTCGACAAATCCGGTCCAGACACGACAGAACCTCCCGTCGGCAGCGGAATACCATCGGGCAAGGTGGGTGCGGCAGTCACTGTCGGTGCCGCTGTCTCTGTAGTAGCCGTGTCTGTTCCGCACGATGTCAATCCAATGACAGCGAGCAGGCCCAACCCGACCAATCCGCCTACCGGCATCATCACGGCACCGCCGGGGCCGGTACCACACCGGTTGCAGCCGCAACTTGCCATTGCGCAACCGACTTGTCGTACGCAGCCTTTGCCTTTGCCGTTTGCGCATTGGCGCTGGACACCGCGGAGTAGTACGCATTCCAATTTGCCTGGACCTGCGCAGCCGCAACCCAGTCCGCTCGTTCTTGCGGCCAGGCCACAGTCTGAACAAGGGTCTGGCCCTGCTTCTTCGTGTCCTTTGCCAACTTATCAAGGATTGCTTTACGGGCTCCTTGGTCAATCTCTTCACTGGCCACGATCGGACTCACGGTCGCAGTGAACTCCCAGCCGCACCCTGGTCCACTCACGTCTAATGCTGGGGCCCGTGCAACAGAATTAGTAAGCGGGTCCTCCGGCACCGGTGGATCATCACCCAACGCCCCGCTTGGCTGTGAGCTATTCGGTGGCGAGATCTTCGACGGATCTACCAGGAGCGGCGCTGCACCCCTCGGCGCAGTCGCTGGATCTGGCGAGATCGGAGTCCCCAGCGGTGGAACAACGAGCGGTGCCCATGGCGCATACGCGACCCCACCAGGCCCTCGCCACGTTACCCTCGGCGATTCTGAGGCTACGAGCCTGATTTCCTTCTTGGTAAAGACAGGCGGCGCGGTGATCGAGGTCGTCACTTCGCGCTGGTAGCCGTTGTAGTCAGGAGAATAGGGATCGCGCGCGGCCAGGTACTTGTCGGTTGTCGAGGTTGGATCCACACATACCGTCGAGAGCCGAGCGGGAAGCTCCTGGTTCGCGCTATTCATGACGCTATCCAAGACTCGGTCGGGATCTTGATCCAGACTACTGACAGAGGCCACGACCATGATGTCACCGAAGCGTCGAACACCGATAGCCCACTGACCGTCGCTGGTGTATGAGCCAGTGCGAAACTGGTCGATCCCATCTGCCTGGTATACCTGCCCACAGTCCCGCGCCGAGGAAACAAGATCGCGATACGCGCCAGCCGCTGCCCCCGCCCGCCACGCAGCAACCTGAACGGTGAGCGCGGACTTCTTAGTGGCCACGCGCGAGGACTCACTTCTGACCCAGCCGTCTACTTCTTGACCACATACCTGCACCGGTCGCGATCCGGTGGGGTCAGACGCGCCGGCTGTATTGACCCCGGCCGCAACTGCCCCAGCCGCCCCCGTTACGACAGAATCAGCGGGGATTGGGGTTGCTGGCGGAGGTGCCAGAGAGCCGGATTGGACGGGAACAGGCTCTGGCACAGCGGTCGACTGGGGGGCAGCGGACATGGCGAAGCTAATGCTGGCCACTGAGACCAGCGCCAAGGCACCCCCCATGGCGATATACGCACTCTGCTGCCGACTCATTCGACGATTGTGCCTCGAATTCGGCCGGAATCTTGTGACTGCACGCCTCTAGGACTGTTCGAGTCGTGTTTAGGTTCCAGCCTCTACATTAAGTGCTGGTTCAGCCCGTCCGGCTAACACCAGCACGGCTCCGAGTGACACCACAAAGCCGCCAACCGCGAGCGGCCAAAACCCTGCCTTAGGGCCGTCACCCAGAAAGACGATGCCGACAATCGAAGGAATGACCGTCTCCACACCGAAGACGATCGCGCCGACGGTAGTGACGGAGGACCGCTGTAATGCTGAGGCGAACATGAACGTCCCGATTGCGCCGTACAAGAGCACGGCGTAGGCATTAGGTTCGGAAAGCAGTCGCCAAAATGAATCGGGGATCTCGCCGAGACTCCGGGTCGCTATTCCCATTCCGCTAAATGCCAAACCAGAGATAATCGCTACCGCCACCCCCGCCCGGGCTGGTGGCAACCTCGTCGAGATCAGGGCAAGAGCGACGATCACCGCGACTCCGATGAGCTCATACCAGCGAACTGTCATCGAAATTGGTGCTGTTTCGGAAGTGTTGGCAGAAAGGGCGAGAGCGACCAGTCCGGCGATGAGCGCTGGCACGGCCAGCTTTTCCACTGTGCTGAGCCGAACTTTGAGAAATAGCACCGCCAGGATTGCGATGATACCGACACTGCTGGCCAACAGCGCTTCAGAGAGGTACAGCGGTAGGGACATCAACGCAACCAGCGAGACCAGGAAGCCGGCAAAGTCCACAGCTAAACCGAGCAGGTAGGGCAACTGTTTGAGCATCCGAACGAAGAAGCGAGGATCAAGCGTGCCGGCAGATTCGGTCCGGCTGGCGGCGTAGGACTGCAAGGTAGAACCTATGGCAAAGAACGTTGCTGCGACGACCCCGCAAAGAATGCCCACAGACGATTCCATGGCTACATCCAATCAGAGTCTGCCAACGTAGGGACCCGAGAGGGCGAACGAGTAACGAGGGACGTCTTAGGGCTGACTAGTCGGCGTTGCGGCCGCCCACTGCAGCGGATCGTCGAGGGTAAACGCAATCCGCTGCTCAAAGTCTCTACCGTCTCGCCAAGTAACGCTGAGCATCGGCCGAGCGCGGCGGACAGTCTTGCCGAGGACCTCAAAGCTGGTCACCGGACCTGCTTCCATCACCGCCTCCCGCGGAATGACAACGGTGTCCTGAGTACTACCAGCGACGAAGATCAGAGCGCGTTCGGTCAACGCAATGGCACCGATGCCTTTTAGCCCGAAACGATTCGGGTCCGTGCACCCCTCGCAAGAGGCGGCACTCGACAGAAGCGGAAGGCGCCCATGGAGCTCTCGGGAGAGGACTTCTGCTCCAGCATTCACTTTGCGAGCCAACCTAGGCCGAACAATGAAGTACGTAATGCCGAATGCAAGTACGACAGTGATGAGCAGTGCGCCGAGAATCGTCCAAAGAACAACCATGGCGTGAGTTTGCCAAATAACGGTAGGGGCGTTTCCACCGCCTGCCGTGGGAACTTTTTGACTGCCTCGACCACCGCCGTGCTCACGTACCTGAAAGACTGCGCGCGTGA
>JBLHZE010000073.1:0-9196 GCA_047631015.1 Actinomycetes bacterium | reverse complement strand
CCACGTCGGGCAGCCAAGGCCCGATCCGGTGAGCCGTACCAGACCGCCGGTTAAGACAATTCCTGTCTGTGCCACCAGGTTCGCGATGAAGATAACCCGTAACCATTGCGGGGCGCGGGCGGCCAGGTTGGGTACGGAACTTCCCGCTCCGCTCGCCGATCCTGGCGGTCCGTGGACACCTCGTGCAGTTGCAGACATTTTAGGTCACTCCTATTCCCAGCGGAATGTTCGAGCGGCTATGACGACACCAAGTGTGAGCCAGAGGGCAAGGACGACAAAAGACCACAAAGGGAATATTGCGCCATCGATCATGGCTGCCCGCAGTCCGTTTCCCAGGGCTCCGGACGGCAGTAGTTCGCCAAAAGTCCCGAGCCAGTCCGGCATCCGGTCCCGTGGGATAACTGTGCCCCCGGCAACCAACAAGAAGAGGAAAATTGCATTCGCCGCGGCGAGAGTGGCCTCGGCTCGGAGTGCACCGGCCATCGCGATCGCCAGCGCGCTAAACGCGGCCGTGCCAGCAACGACTAGGAAAAGAACGGTGATGGGATTGCCGCTCGGGCGCCACCCGATAATTAATCCAACCCCGCAGATCAGCGCGACTTGGATCGCTTCGATCACCAGTACCGCTAGCGTCTTAGCCGTGAGCAAGCCATTGCGACTCAATGGTGTTGCCCCAAGGAGCTTGAGCACTCCGTAGCGCCGTTCAAATCCAACAGAGATTGCCTGCGCTGTGAAGGCTGTCGACATCACAGCAAGCGCAATAATTCCGGGGACAACGACATCTACTCGATTCGTGCCTGGGTCGGTTCCCAGATCAATCCACGACAGCGTCGAGAGCCCGATTAACAGTCCCAGCGGAATAATGATGGTAAGCAGGAGTTGTTCACCGTTACTCATCATGAGGCGTAATTCGGCGCGCGCCTGAGCGAGAACAATTCGGGTTGGCGACACCGCGCCCGGTGCAGGTCGCAGGTCTAAGTCGGCATTATTCATACGACTCCGTTTCGGAGGTCAGTTCGATGAATACGTCTTCTAAACGACGATGTCCGGTGCTGATCTCCAGAATGTCAACGGAGTTGCTGGCGCACCAAGCTGTTACTGCCGCCAGCAGCTCCGGGGCGCTGTCTCCAGTGACGCGATACTGGCAGTCATGCGATCGCCGCACGTCACTGGCTGGGGGAAGTGCAGTCTGTAGCAGTTCCTGATCAAGGGCGACAGCTGTTCGGAAGTCCACGAGCGGAGTCGTGCTGGTCGTAAGTTCAGCGGGTGATCCGGCAGCGATGACGCGTCCAGCGTTGACGACGGCCACCTGGTCCGCCAGTCTCTCGACTTCTTCCATCGAGTGCGTTGTGAGCACGACCGTCACTCCGACTGCTTTGAGTTCGTTGACAACATCCCAGACAACCCGCTTACCGTGGGCATCGAGACCAGCAGTCGGCTCGTCCAGGAATAGCAACTCTGGCCGGCCGATCAGTGCGATAGCGAACTTGAGCCGCTGCTGTTCACCGCCAGACATCCGTCGAAATGTCGAGCGAACATCCCCCAGCCCGAGCAGTGCTATCAGCTGATCTGGGTCCTGGGGAGATTCGTAGAAGCGAGCGAGGTGAACGAGTGCGTCTCGCGGTTTGGCCCCCGAGGGGACACCCCCGGACTGCAACATGACCCCGACGCGGGGCCGCAGGGCCCGCGCGTCGCTGACGGGATCGAGACCCAGCACACGAACTGTTCCATCCGAGGGGCGTCGGTAGCCTTCGCAGGTTTCGACTGTGCTGGTTTTGCCTGCCCCGTTGGGTCCCACGATTGCCTGAACCGTCCCTGGCGCGACTGACAGGCAGAGACCGTCGACGGCTCTTGTGGCACCGTAGTCAACAACGAGGTTGCTGACGTCAAGAGCGTTGGCCACGCAGTGAGTCTAAGTTGCGTCCGGAAACAGCCTGCGTCGGCCTTACGTTCATCCGGCCGACACACACGAGTCGCGCTCATCGGGAGCTACACACCACTGCGCTACTTAGCAGACAGTCAGCTATTGTGGCTACATCACGGGAGCTCGTAGATCGGGCTGAGAGGGCGGAACTCGCCGCCGACCGTTGGAACCTGAGACAGGTAATGCTGTCCAGGAAGGGAGATCGCACATGGCAACACTGTTCACCGCGTGGGACTACGACGTCACCTACCTCGAATTCTCTGCCGTCATCGTCTCGCTGATCGGGATCAGCCTGGCAGCTCTGGGTAAGAGAGTCGCGTGGCCGTTCTATTTCCTCTCAGGTGCGCTCTACGGGTGGCTATTCATCGAGTTTGACCTCCTCGGTAGCGCGATCTTGCAGCTGGTCTTCATGGGCGCTGCGATTTGGGGGTGGTTCGACTGGGGTAAAGACGGAGTTGTCGCCTCGCGGTCACTTTCCGCTCGATGGCGAGTATTCGGATTGCTGGGCGTTGTTGTTCTCTGGCTTATCGTCACGCCGATTCTTAGCGAGATTGGCGCCGCTGCGACGCTGCTCGATGGATTTGTTCTGGTGGGCTCGGTTGCCGCTCAGTTCTTGATGGTGAAGGGTTACGTCGAGACATGGCCGATGTGGGTCATCGTGAACGTGGTGGGGACCTATCACTATGCGAATCAGCAGCTCTACTTCACATCAGTCTTCTACTTCGTGTTGCTGTGCCTTGCCATCTGGGGCTGGTGGAACTGGTCACGCAAGGGGACTCCGGCGGCCACCGGATCGGACACGGTCGTGGTGAGCGACACGACCCAAACACGATGAGTGTCGGGTCGGGATCCATCGTCGTCGGTTTGATCGGTGGCGAGTGTTCCGGCAAGACAACTCTGGCGCGTGCACTGATCAACGAGTTCGATGGGATCCATGTTCGCGAGAAGCTCCGTGATTTTGTCGACCAGGTCGGTCGCCCGCCTCGCGAGGATGAGCAGAATGCGTTGATGCTCGATCAAACAGCCGCTGAGGATGCTGCCATCGGTGAAGCGGGAGCGGTCGGTAAGCAGTTGGTGGTCTGCGATCCTGCGGCTTTTATGACGGCGATTTACAGCATCGCGTACTACAACGACACGTCGTTGCTGCAGCCAGCGATTGATCGCCTATCGCTCTATAACGCGCTCATTTGGTGTGATGCGGCGATCCCTTGGGAGGCCGATGGTGCGCAGCGCGACGGTCCCCACGAGAGGGATCGGGTAGACGCCATCATCGCGGCAACTCTGACCGATCACGGAGTTCCCGCGCTACATGTCGCAGGAACGATCACGGACAGAGTGCAGCAGACTCAGCGGGCGATCGCCCCACTCGGACCGATCACTTGATATTGGGCTGCTACTACTTTTCCCAGGAACCCGGTGCTTTGCTGCCGACCCCATGCAGAACCTTGAAGATATTGTTTGGATCCCACTGTTGTGTGACTTCTAGGTTGGTTTCCACGGGCGTCCCGCGCATTTCTGCACCGGCGCGCGGGGCTTGGCGGCGAATCAGATGGACCTACATTTGGGGTCTTGGCAGTGACGAGTGCACCCTGACGAATTGGCAAGTGAGGGACGTCAGACCAGCATCGTGACGACCGTCTCACGGGGTGGGGTGTTGCGCCGACTCGAAATAAGACACAATGGGGTTGTGAAATACTCGCAGAGCCCAGATGTGGGCACACAGAGCGCACCCACCGGTGCGCCTGCGAGGGTTGCCAAAGTACTTCTTGAGTCAGGGCCGACTACGGCATCCAAACTCGCGGCCAGTCTTGGCTTGACCGGAACGGCTATTCGTCGCCACTTGGATTCATTAGTAGAATCTGGTTTCGCTGAAGCGCGCGAGACTCCGCTGTATGGTCCGACGAAACCGCGCGGGCGCGGACGTCCTGCCAAGCTCTACACGTTGACTGATGCTGGTAGAAGTGCATTCGAGCAGGGCTACGACGACCTTGCTCTGTCAGCATTGCGACACCTGGTGGAGACCTGCGGAGAGGACGCGATTGCCTCGTTCGCGCAGAAGCGGGCTGCGGATATGGAGCAGCGATACCTAAGCTTGGTGGAACCCGGGGCAACAGTCTCGGAACGTGCAGAACTCCTAGCAAAGGCTCTGCACAACGATGGTTTCGCTTCGACCGCTGACACGTCGAATGAGCTCGGCGTTCAGCTTTGCCAGCACAACTGCCCGGTCGCCAATGTTGCGCAGGAGTTCCCACAGCTATGCGACGCTGAGGCGGAAGCATTTGGACGCCTGGTGGGGACTCACGTAACACGACTTGCCACGCTAAGCCACGGTGACGGGATCTGCACAACCCACATTCCACGTCGTCCGACGACCGTAGACACATCTTCACGCACACCTTCGTCCAAGGCGGACGAAGAGATTGGCCGGGGTCCCCGCTCTAGCCATCGATCCGAGAGGACCCCCGCATGACTGACACAGTTTCGCACCCGGAGCTCGATGGCATCGGCACTTACGAGTACGGCTGGCATGACACCAGTGATGCCGGTGTATCTGCACGTCGCGGGATATCTGAGGAAGTCGTGCGCGATATCAGTGCGAAGAAGAACGAGCCCGAATGGATGCTCGAATTGCGGCTTAAGGGCCTCAAGCTGTTTGAACGTAAGCCTATGCCGCAGTGGGGATCGGATCTATCCGGAATCGACTTCGACAACATTAAGTACTTCGTCCGCTCCACGGAGAAGCAGGCGCAGAACTGGGAGGACCTACCCGAAGATATTAAGAACACCTACGATCGGCTGGGGATCCCGGAGGCCGAGAAGCAACGTCTCGTGGCGGGTGTCGCGGCGCAGTACGAGTCCGAGGTTGTCTACCACGCGATCCGCGAGGACCTAGAAGAGCAAGGGGTGTTGTTCCTCGACACAGATACAGCACTGCGGGAACACCCAGAGTTGTTCAAGGAGTACTTCACATCGATTATCCCGGTTGGGGATAACAAGTTCGCTGCACTGAACACTGCGGTTTGGTCCGGTGGATCGTTCATCTATGTACCCAAGGGTGTTCATATCGACATCCCGCTACAGGCGTACTTCCGTATCAACACCGAGAATATGGGTCAGTTCGAGCGTACCCTGATCATCGTTGATGAGGATGCCTACGTTCACTATGTTGAAGGCTGCACGGCCCCGATCTATAGCTCGGACTCATTGCACTCTGCCGTCGTAGAAATCATCGTGAAACCGGGCGGACGGTGTCGCTACACGACGATCCAGAACTGGTCGAACAATGTCTACAACCTGGTCACCAAGCGGGCAGTCGCTGAGTCTGGGGCCACGATGGAGTGGGTTGACGGCAACATCGGGTCAAAAGTCACGATGAAGTACCCGGCCGTCTGGCTTATGGGGGAGCACGCAAAGGGTGAAACCCTCTCGATCGCTTTCGCAGGCGAGGGTCAGCATCAAGATGCTGGAGCCAAGATGGTCCACGCGGCGCCACTTACCTCGTCGTCCATTATTTCCAAATCCGTGGCCCGTGGAGGTGGACGCACGTCCTACCGCGGACTCGTGCAGGTACTCGAAGGTGCCAAGGGATCCAAGAGCACCGTGCGCTGCGATGCGCTCTTGGTCGACGACATTAGTCGTTCAGATACCTACCCGTATGTCGACGTTCGCGAGGATGATGTCGCGATGGGTCACGAGGCCAGCGTCTCCAAGGTTGGTGAGGATCAGCTTTTCTACCTGATGTCTCGTGGTATGACCGAAGAGGAAGCAATGGCCATGATTGTTCGTGGCTTTGTCGAGCCCATTGCTCGTGAACTGCCGATGGAGTACGCCCTCGAGCTCAACCGGCTCATCGAACTCCAGATGGAAGGGGCCGTAGGTTAATGGCGGTCGCGCAAGAAGAACGTGAGATCGCAATTTCGGTACCCGTAAACAAGAGCGAGGTTGTTAGCTCCTTTATTGCCGATGACTTCGCGGTGCCAAATGGACGCGAAGAGGACTGGCGCTTCACACCGATGCGTCGAATTCGGGCCCTACTCAACCCGCTCGCAGATTCAACCGGAGCGACAGTCGACGTCACCGCGCCGTCGCCGGTTGCGGTTGAGTGGGTAGGAACCGAGGATTCCCGATTGGGGCAAGCCTTAACCCCAGTCGACCGCGTCAGCGCACTCGCTTGGGAACACGTTGATCAGGCTCTGATCGTTACTGTTCCTAAGGGCGCGGACGTTGCTGAAACCATCCTGATCGAGGTTGCTGGATCAGCAACCTCCTATTCGCTCATACGGGTTATAACTGAAGCCGATAGTGCCGCAACCGTGGTCATCGATCACACAGGGACTGGCGAGCATGTAACAAATGTCGAGGTCACGGTTGGTGACCGCAGCCGACTGGTCCTGATCAGCGTCCAGGACTGGGATCGCTCGGCCGTTCAGCTTGGTCGGATTCATTCTCAGCTAGGACGCGACGCGAGTCTGCACCAAGTCGTGGCGACGTTCGGGGGTGACACAGTTCGCTTGGTATCCACAGTTGGCTATGACGCCCCAGGTGGATCGGCCGATCTATACGGTGCGTACTTCGCCGATGCTGGCCAGCACCTAGAGCACCGACTGTTTGCTGACCACAGTGCGCCGCATTGCCGCAGTAACGTTGTGTACAAGGGGGCGCTGCAGGGCGAACAAGCGCACACTGTGTGGATCGGGGATGTCCTCATCCGTGCAAGCGCCATTGGAACCGACACCTACGAGATCAACCGAAACCTCGTTCTGACAGATGGCGCCCGCGCCGATTCCGTCCCGAACTTGGAGATTGAGACCGGCGAGATTACCGGTGCAGGGCATGCAAGTACTACGGGACGATTTGACGATGAACAGTTGTTCTACCTGCAGTCCCGGGGTATCGCCGCAGACGTTGCCAGGCGATTAGTCGTCAGTGGATTCTTCGCTGATGTGATTGACCAGATCCCAACTGAGTCGATTCGTACTCGGTTGTGGGCAGCGGTCGAAGATGAGATCAACTTGGTCGGTGTGGAGAGCGACCAATGAGTTCTTCGCTAGGGAGCGAATACGAAGTGATGAAGCTTCGTGATATTCCCGATGGGACAGCATTGCGAGTGGATGTTGACGGACTCGATGTCGCGCTCGTACACAGCGAGGGGAAGATCTTCGCGATTGACGACGTCTGTTCCCACGCTGAGGTTTCGCTGTCCGAAGGTGAGGTCGAAGGTTGTTTTATTGAATGCTGGCTTCACGGGTCGCGTTTTGATCTCCGAACAGGTGAGCCCACGGGCCCCCCGGCTGTTGAGCCAGTGGCCACTTATCAAGCCCGCGTCGAAGGAACCGGTGACGACGCCACCATCTACGTAAGCGTTACTCAAGGAGCTGGACACACATGGCAGAGTTAGTAATCCGCGACCTACACGTCTCCGTCGAAGGCGACGAGGGAGCTCGGGAAATCCTCAAGGGCGTCAACCTGACGATCCGTAGCGGCGAGATCCACGCGATCATGGGCCCAAACGGCTCGGGCAAGTCAACTCTGGCGTACTCGATTGCTGGTCACCCCCGCTATGTCATCACCAGCGGCACGGTAACTCTTGATGGTGACGATGTGCTGGCAATGACAGTGGACGAGCGGGCTCGGGCCGGGTTGTTTCTGGCAATGCAGTACCCGGTCGAGGTGCCAGGTGTCACCGTCTCGAACTTCCTGCGAACGGCAGCGACCGCGGTTCGCGGCGAAGCACCGAAGCTGCGCACCTGGATGGCGGAGATGAAGGAATCGATGGCGACTCTGCAGGTCGACCAGTCGTTCGCGTCTCGGAACGTAAATGAGGGATTCTCTGGTGGTGAGCGTAAGCGTCACGAGATCCTGCAGATGGAACTGCTGAAACCAAAGATCGCGGTTCTCGACGAGACCGACTCTGGCCTCGATATTGACGCCCTCAAGGTCGTTGCAGCCGGAGTGAATCGGGTTCACGAGACGGTAGACACCGGACTTCTGCTGATCACTCATACCACGCGATTGCTTAAGCAAATCCCGGCACAGTTCGTCCACGTTTTTGGTGATGGTGTGATTGTGGCCAGCGGCGGTCCCGAGCTCGCCGAGCGAATTGACGCTGAGGGCTACGAGGCTTTCGCAGCGGTTCCAGCAGTAGGTAAGTAGGCGTCGATGAATCAGCCGCACGTCGTGGACGTAGACAGGATCAGGAAAGACTTCCCGATCCTGTCTCGTACTGTGCGTGACGGCAAACCGTTGGTTTATTTGGACACTGCAGCGACGTCACAAAAACCGACTGTCGTGCTGGATGCTGAACGGCATTTCTATGAGAATACAAATGCTGCGGTGCACCGAGGTGCACATCAGCTCGCGGAGGAAGCGACGGATGCGTACGAATCTGCCCGTGCGCGGATTGCCGGGTTTGTCGGGGGAGAACCAAACGATCTGGTCTTCACCAAGAACGCGACCGAATCACTGAACCTCGCCGCGTATTCCTTTCTTAATGCAACGCTAAAGTCCCGCCAGAACCTTGCGCTCAATCCCGGGGAAGACCGGTTTGTTCTCGAAGCTGGTGACGAGATTCTTGTGACCGAGATGGAGCATCACGCCAACCTTGTGCCGTGGCAGGAGTTGTGTGCTAAGACCGGCGCAGTGCTGCGGTGGATTCCGCTCACCGATGAAGGTCGACTAGATCTAGCCGATCGTTCAGAGCTCATCAATGAGCGAACCAAGTGCGTCTCAATCGTTCACCAGTCTAATATCCTTGGCACGATTAATGATGTTGCACTCATTGGGGAGTATGCACGGCGAGTAGGTGCGGTGTACGTCGTTGACGCGTGTCAATCCGTCCCCCATATGCCGTTCGACGTGTCGACACTTGGTGCCGATCTGGTTGCCTGGAGTGGCCATAAAATGCTCGGCCCAACAGGGATCGGCTGCTTGTGGGGACGGTCGGAGACTCTGCTCGCGATGTCACCATTCATTTCTGGCGGATCGATGATCGAGACAGTCACGATGATGGGTTCGAGTTTCGCCAAGCCCCCAGCACGCTTCGAGGCCGGAGTACCTATGGCAGCGCAGGCGGTGGGGCTGGCGACTGCCGCCGACTATCTGGACGATCTTGGGATGGACAACGTATGTGCCTACGAGCATGCGTTGACCGGCTACACAGTCGACCGTCTCAATGAGTTAACTGGAGTTCGTATCATCGGGCCGGATAACAATGTCGATCGCGGCGGCGCCATCTCATTTGTCGTTGACGACGTTCATTCTCATGATGTAGGT
>JBLHZE010000072.1:0-9284 GCA_047631015.1 Actinomycetes bacterium | reverse complement strand
TGGTCTCAATGCCCAGACTCAACGGGGTGACATCAAGGAGTAGAACGTCCTTGACGTCTCCCTTGAGCACACCGGCCTGAAGCGCCGCACCAATGGCAACAACCTCATCGGGGTTGACGCCCTTATTGGGGTCTCTACCCGTGAGCTCCTTGACCAGATCGGTGACAGCGGGCATACGAGTCGAGCCACCAACGAGAATGACGTGGTCGATCTCGCCGACGGTGACGCCCGCATCCTTGATCACTGACTGGAATGGCTTTTTACAGCGATCCAGCAGGTTCTGTGTCATCTTCTGGAACTGTGCCCGGGTGATCGTCTCGTCCAGGTGGAGTGGACCCTCAGCCGATGCCGTGATGTAGGGCAGGTTGATGGTCGTTGAGTTTGAACTCGAGAGCTCGATCTTGGCTTTTTCGGCAGCTTCACGCAGTCGCTGCATCGCCATCTTGTCCTTGCTCAAGTCAACACCGTGGCCATTTTTGAACTGCTTGACTAGGAAGCTAACAAGCTCGTTGTCCCAGTCATCGCCGCCAAGCTTGTTATCGCCGCTGGTGGCCTTCACCTCGACAACGCCGTCGCCAATCTCCAGCAGCGAGACATCGAACGTTCCCCCACCGAGGTCAAAGACGAGGATGGTCTCTTCGTTGTCGGCCTTCTCGAGGCCGTATGCCAACGCTGCCGCAGTTGGCTCGTTGATAATGCGAAGAACTTTGAGCCCGGCGATCTCGCCAGACTCTTTCGTCGCTTGACGCTCAGCGTCGTTGAAGTACGCGGGGACGGTGATGACAGCTTCATTCACATCATCGCCGAGGTAGGCCTCAGCGTCGCGCTTCAGCTTGCCCAGGATGCGGGCGCTAATCTCTTGCGCGGTGTACTTCTTGCCATCGATATCAACGCTCCAGTCAGTGCCCATGTGGCGCTTGACGGAGCGGATGGTGCGGTCAACATTGGTGACTGCCTGGCGCTTGGCAACCTCTCCAACGAGGACCTCGCCGTTCTTGGCGAATGCGACCACAGATGGGGTCGTGCGTGCGCCTTCAGAGTTAGGAATAACAGTTGGTTCGCCGCCCTCAAGCGTTGCGACAACCGAGTTCGTCGTTCCGAGGTCAATACCTACTGCTCGTGCCATGTGTTTGGTGCTCCTTTGTCTACTCGCTCGTATGTCCACGAAGGATCATTGTTGAGTGCTTTTGAAACGTCAGGTCGAAATCCGCCAGATGGGTGAATGCGGTGGGATATCTCTATTGTGCGCAGGGAAGCAGGTATGTGTCAAGAAGAGAGTGCACAATCTTTAGTCGGTATGACTCAAGTTTTATGCATTTATAGCAGTGCGTGTGGGCGGGTGAGGCCTTAGGTTCGGCTACACCGCGCGGTGTAGTAACTAGTCCCATTCACTCGCTGTTGGTATTCTCGCTGAAGGTAGATGGCTAGAGCTATCGAACGTCGACAATTCTGAAGGGTTTCGATGAGCGCAGAAGTACCTCCCCAGTGGGCGACGGGGCTTGCTGACGCCTTTGCCTTTGAGTCAAAAAACCGCGAGACCCAACGAGAGTTGGACCGAGTAACGAGGCGAGCAAACCGAGCAGAGAAGGAGCTCGCCAAGATTCGCACTTCAGCCTGGTGGCGAGTTAGCGGCCCCCTCCGTCGGCGAGGCGCGAGATCCAAACCAGAAGGATCTCTGCCAAAGACCGACGAGAAGAAGCGCCAAATTGGCCCAAGGTCCACGCCTACCGACCGGCCGCACGCGGCAACCGAGAATCTTCCAACGCACCAGGCCGCCCTCGTCGGACGACTCGTCGCCGTCTTACACGAGTACGACGAGCAGCTGCCCGAGTCAAAAACGGTCGACAATCAGCTGCCGACGGCAATTGCGGCCATCTCTCGCCTCATCGCGGCGAACAGCGACGATCGCGAGCTCGCGTGGGTAACCTACATTGCAATCATCGCGGAATTCCCGCGCTCGGAAGACATGCTTCTTTTCCATACCGGAATCAAAGTAGCCGGAGCAGCGCGCGCTATCGCCCGGCTCCTCGCCACGAACACCACGCGTCCCAAATCCTGGGCCCACTTTGCAGAACTTGAGTTGGTTCGCGAAGTTGTTGTTGACCCAACATCGACCTCACACCGCGACTCCCATACGGGCATCCAGCGAGTAGTCCGCGAGGCGGTGACGCGTTGGACGACCCAGAATCGCGTGGAACTTATGATCTGGGGTGGCAAAGGCCGCGTATTTCGGCCGCCAACACCACTGGAAGTCCTGCGGGCCACCCAACTGGTACCAACATCTCGTCCGAAACTTGAGAACGACTACGTCCACGCAGGTCGGATTCGGGTGCCTTGGCGCACGCAGATAATCGTACCCGAACCAACCAGCCAACTCGGGCGGGCGCAAGCGCTGGAATGTCTCGCCGAGTGGTCTTCCAACGAAGTCGCGGCGATCTTTTACGACCTAATTATGTACGCAATGCCGGAGAGCCTCAACGACTCATCCAGAATCGGCCTGACGAATTACATCCCCGTCCTTCGATCCGCCACCCGCATCTCGACGATTTCTGCCGCCGTGAAGGTTGACCTTGAACACTTCCTGATCGCTTTGCGCAGTCTCGGTTTGAGTCAGCCCAAGCTTGCGGCGAACCTGTTGCCGGTGACTGCTGAGATCCGCACAGCCAATGAAATCGAGATGAATCGAAGCCGCGTGGAGGGGGTACCCGGCCTGCCAATTGTGTTATCGGTGGGCAGCCTTGAGCCACGCAAAAATCAGCTCATGACCCTGCGCGCAGCGGAGATGCTCTGGAACGAAGGTCTTCAATTCCAGCTCCTTTTTATCGGTTGGGCATCCTGGCGAGCAGACGACGTCATCGCCGAGATCGAGAGTGCGCGCGCAAGCGGGCGTCCAGTTCGGATTATCCGACAAGCGGAGGAGGAGTTACTTTGGTCCGCTTACGCGATGGCGCGGTTCAGCATGTATATCTCGATCTCGGAGGGATACGGATTACCCATCGGTGAGTCACTAGCGGCAGGAACTCCAGTAATTACGTCCAACTATGGGTCTATGGCTGAAGTCGCCGAATACGGTGGGGCGACCACTGTTGACCCACGTGGCCTGACGGATGTATCAGACGCAATGCGGACGCTCCTCTGCGACGATGCTGAGTTAGCGCGCCTCACGTCCCAGATTGGCCAACGTGACGCGCGCGATTGGGATGGCTACGCGGAACAGACGTGGAGTTGGCTAGTCGATGGTGTGTAGAGGCGTCAACTTTGACGAGGGCCTTGCTGGCGCCGATCCTGGTATGGTCCCGCCGACAACTACCCCAGTGCTGTGCTTCCCACGTTCGCGGAATGGCAAAGGGGACGATAATCCGCCCGCATCATCGCCCTAACTATCCGAACGTTGAGCGATCATGTGATTCGCCACTCGCTTTGTGTCCATGTGCTGCGGGTTGAATTCCGTCTGACGTATCCTCCAGGCAGAGCAATCGCCTGCCCAATAAGGAGTCTCGGTGGATTCACATCAGATGGAACTGCTTCGTGCAGTCCTAGGATCAATCATCGTTGTTGTCTGCGTGGCTTTCGCTGCGCGTCGCGCGCTGGTGCTGTTCGGGATCATCAAGAAGTCCGGGCAGCCGACACCCAACCGGCCAGAATCGCCGGTCGCCAGCACGGTTTTCGAGACTCAGGCGATTGAGGTCTTCGGGCAGAAGAAACTGCTCGCGTGGACTATTCCCGGTATTGCCCACGTCTTTGCCTTCTGGGGCTTCATCGTCCTGGGAATCACCGTTATTGAGGCGTTCGGCGAGATCTACATTGAGAACTTCTTTTTGCCGATCATCGGCCAGTGGCAGTTCGTCCTGTTTCTAGAGGACCTATTCGCACTGCTCGTGCTCGTTGGCATCGCGGCATTCGCCGTTATTCGACTGCGGAACAACCCGTCCAAACAGGGTCGATTCTCGCGATTTTTTGGGTCCCATACCGGCGCTGCCTGGTTCGTTCTGTTCATGATCTTCATGGTCGTCTTCACGCTGATGATGTACCGCGGTGCTAAATACAACAACTTCGGTGGGATGGATGGCGCCTTCTTCTCCCAATGGATAGGCAACGTCTTAGAGCCACTCGGTGAGACCGCCAACGAGTGGATCGAGACCATCTTCGTCCTCGGCCACGTCGCCGTCATCCTTGGCTTCTTACTACTGGTGCTGCACAGCAAGCACCTGCACATCTTCATCGCGCCCATCAATGTCCTGTACTCGCGCCGCCCAAATGGCCTCGGACCGCTGCTACCGATCTACGTTGGCACCGAGAAGCTGGATTTTGAAGACCCACAAGATGACGCCAGCTTTGGAGTCGGTCGGATCGACGACTTCGAGTGGAAGGGTCTGCTGGACATGGCGACCTGTACCGAATGCGGTCGCTGCCAGTCCCAATGCCCGGCCTGGGCCACCGGCAAGCCGCTTAGCCCCAAACTCATGATCATGGATCTGCGCGACCACCTCTTCGCGTCAGCTCCCTACTTGCTGGCAACTGCGGCCAAGGGCAACAACGACGCCATGGGTGAGCGCAACGAGGATGCACTGGCAAGGGTGGGCGCAACGATCGGAGCTGAAGTGGAACGTCCGCTCGTCGGCTCCCGCGAAGGTATGGAGCACAAAGACACTGACGGCTACGACGCTGTCGGCCACCGTTCACACGATGGTCCCGTCATCGACGAAGACGCCCTGTGGTCATGTACGACCTGTGGCGCCTGCGTCCAGCAATGCCCGGTCGATATCGAGCACATCGATCACTTCATCGACATGCGCCGCAATATGGTCATGGTCGAATCTAACTTCCCATCGGAACTCAATGGCTTGTTCAAAAACGTCGAGCAAAAGGGCAACCCGTGGGGAATGAACGCCTCCCTGCGCAACGCCTGGATTGATGAAGTCGACTTCGACGTTCGGGTGTTCGGTGCCGAGGGTGAAGAGACCATTCCTGACGATGTCGAGTACCTGTTCTGGGTTGGTTGCGCGGGTGCCTACGAGGATCGGGCAAAGCGCACGACCAAGGCGGTTGCCGAGCTTATGAACGTTGCGGGTGTTGAGTTCATGGTGCTGGGCGACGGGGAAACCTGTACTGGTGATCCCGCCCGCCGCGCTGGAAACGAGTTCCTGTTCCAGATGCAGGCAATGCAAAACGTCGAGGTCCTGAACGAGATCAAGGCCAAGAAGATCGTTGTGACCTGCCCGCACTGCCTCAACACGATCGGGCGCGAATACCCGCAGCTCGATGGAAACTACGAGGTCGTTCACCACACGCAGTTACTCGCCCAGCTCCTGCAAGACAAGCGACTCACCCCGGTGAAGGAAATCGACGAGAAGGTCACATATCACGATCCGTGCTACCTCGGACGTCACAACAAGGTCTACGTGCCGCCCCGTGAGCTAGTCGCCGCAGTCCCGGGCGTGAACCTAGTCGAGATGGAACGCAGCGGCGAAAAGTCGTTCTGCTGCGGCGCCGGCGGCGCGCGCATGTGGATGGAAGAGACCATCGGCGAGCGTGTGAACGTCAACCGATCAGACGAGGCGATTGGGACTGGGGCAACAAAGATTGCGGTTGGCTGCCCCTTCTGCAACGTGATGCTGAACGACGGAACGACCCAGCGCAAGCAGGAGGGGGCGGCAGCAGAGAATATTGAGGTCCTCGACGTTGCGGCGCTTCTCTTAGAGTCGGTCAAGGAGTAGCCGACCACCGCCACGTCGGCGATTTCGATCGGTCCACGAACAGCCGGGACCCTGTCGGGGCACTGCGCCAGGCCGCAATCATCCATGGCACTATATCCACGGTGAAGAAATCTAGTGTCGACGCCGACTCCCCGCTAGAGGCTGAAGCCAAACGGGTTGAGTTGACCGTCTCGTGTCTCGACTGCGCGGAGCTTCCTAAAGTGGGCGACGCCGGCCAGTTGATTGATGTTGATGGCGTGCCTGCGCAGGTAATGCATAACGGCGTCCTTGTTGAACCTGGTGGCTACTTTGGGGACTGGATGGCCGAAATCATCCGACGCCTTAAGGGACACCATGAACCGCAAGAGGAGTTGGTATTTGCGAGAGTCTTAGAACGACTCTGCGACGCTGCGTCCCCTCGACCAACAGCGATTGAACTTGGCTCATTTTGGGCCTACTACTCCCTTTGGTTCTTGAATGACATTCCCCAAGGCTCCGTCTTAGCCATGGAACCCGAGCCAGATCGATTGGACCTTGGCCAACGAAATTTCAAGCTCAACGGCCGCACCGGCCAGTTCATCGAGGGAGTTGTCGGACCTGAGCCAGGTGTCGAACTCGCGTTCACACAGGAGTCAAACGGCAAGGTTCGTAAGGTCCAGCAGTACGACCTCGCGATGCTCATGCGTACGGCTGACTTTGATCACGTCGATCTCTTGCTTTGCGATGTTCAGGGTGGCGAGAGCCACTTTTTCACTCAGTCAGAGACTCTACTTCGTAGTGGAGCCGTACGCTTCGCGATCATCTCCACCCACCACCACAGTATTTCTGGTGATCCGCTCACGCATCAAAAGTTACTTGAGTTCTTTTCGCGGATTGGAGCACACATCATCGCTGAGCACACAGTTGGCGAGTCATTCAGCGGTGATGGCCTCATCGCTGTTGCGTTCGATAAGAGCGATGCCGATCTGGTTGTCCACACTTCCTTCAACCGACAAGGGGCCGGCATCTACCCCGCGTTGGAGTTCGATCTGGCCGCAGAGAAGGCACATGTCGGCGCGCTTCAGCTGGCAACAGAGCAGCTAGGTAGGCAACTGGCGGAGAAAACTGCTCAACTGGCGACCAGCGCTACGAAACTCAAGCAGACTCGAAAGCGCCTCAATGCCCTTGAGAACTCTCGCGCAGTGCGGTACTCGAATCGCACAAAGCGACTACTCGACCGCCGGTCCTAGTGCCCCCAATTGGGACTGGGCCACAAAGATTGCGGTTGGGTGCCCGTTCTGTAACGTCATGCTCAACGACGGCACCACACAGCACAAACAGGAGGGTGCGGCCTCAGAGGACATTGAGGTCCTAGACGTGGCCGCGCTGTTGCTAGAGTCGGTTAAAGAATAGGCCTGCGAAAATAGCTACTGCAGAGCAGGATGATGTCCGCCTACTGTGCGGTAACCATGAGAGAATCCCCGGGGCCTTCCAAAAAGAAAGTTGGAATTCGTAAATGGCTAGTACCGACATCAATAGCGAGGAAATACACTTTGTTTCCTACGCACAGCACGGCGAAGATGTCGTTCTTTGGCGTGCGCTCTCCGGCGTCGACCAAGGACGATACGTCGATGTCGGCGCAGCCGACCCTGTCGAATACTCAGTTACCAACGCGTTTTACCAGCGAGGTTGGCGAGGCATTGACGTTGAACCGGTCAACGAATTTGCAGAGAGGCTTCGTGAGAGCCGGCCTCAAGACACAGTTGTAGAGTGCGCGGTCAGTGACTCGACCGGAGAGCTCAAGTTCTTTGTGTTTCCGGAGACGGGCCTGTCGACGGCCGAACCCGACGAGGCCGATAATGCCCGGGAGTTGGGCTATACTCAGATTGACCGATCAGTCCCGATGCAGTCCTTGAATTCAATCCTTGCCCAATACCTCGAGCCCGGAGACCCGATCCACTTCCTCAAGGTTGACGTCGAGGGCTTCGAAAAGCAGGTCCTCAAGGGACTCGACCTAGACCTCTGGCGACCCTGGGTTGTCGTGGTCGAGGCCACGCGGCCGAATCTCACCGAACAGACCTTCGATAGATGGGAGCACTTACTCACTGACGCTGGGTACGAGCGGACTCTCTTTGACGGCCTAAACGCGTACTACGTTTCGCCGAACCATCCTGAGCTGGTGGCGGCGTTAGCCTACCCTGCATGCCCATTGGATCGTTACAGTCTCTCCGAGACAGATGAGAGGGTGGGGCGATTCGAGTCCCAGCTCGCTCGGGAAAAGCTCGAGTCGCAAAAGTGGAAAGACCAGTGGGCGCAAGCGCAGAAGCGACTCATCGACCGCGAGGGCGACGTCCAAAAACAACGGGTAAAAACCGCGAAGCTGCGGGCGGCGGTGAAGGAGTCACGGGCGGAGAACGCCGCAATTCGCAACTCAACCTCGTGGCGCCTGACTTCCGCCGTGCGGCGTCTTGGCGCGCTGGGCAATAACAAAACCAAACGCCCGGAAAACTCGGTCACCTCTCCTTCAAGAAAAGCAGAGTCAACCAAAGCTCTTGGCCGCAATCAGCAACAATCGGACACAAGCTTGGCGGAGACTATTCGGCAGCGCCTGATAGTGGTAAACGAGGTGCTGATGCTTGGTGCCGAACCATCCACCCCAACGATGATTCTGCTCGAACTCATAGCTGACAAGTTGGAGTCGACGTCCGACAAGGACTCGTTACTCTGGCTACTTTTCATCGTGTTTCACTCTCGATATCCCTCGGCCGAGGAGGCTGTAGCCCTCGGGGTCAAGTTTGGCCTTGACGGCGCCGCTGAGACCCTATCGAGTCTGGCCTCAAACTCATCGCCTCGCGGATCTAATTGGGCCGCTTCGGCTCCGATCAGACTTGTCTCCGAACCCATGATCTTGGTTACACACACGTCGCATTACGATGGACAAACGGGGATTCAGCGAGTCGCCCGCGAGACGGTCAGCCGGTGGGTAGCTGACCACGCGCTGACACTTGCGGCCTTCGATAAGAACGCTCATGTCTACCGCCCGTTGTCCAACGTGGAGACAAACCGGGTACTGAGGTGGGGTTCTGCCTTAGACACCGAGTCAGTCGATACCTGTGACAGACCCTCTCGCGAGATCCTGATCCCTTGGTGCACCTCCGTAGTGTTGCCGGAACTAGTCGGTAGCTTGGACGAGAGCTCGGCACTCGTAGCAATCGGCAACTCTTCTAACTCGAAGCTGTCAGCGATTCTCTTTGATCTGATTCCATATACCTTCCCGGAAGCATGCGCCGATTCAATGCACGCCGCGTTTGCCCGCTACATGAGGGTTATTCGAGATGCGAAGCGTGTAAGCACGATTTCGGAATCGGTAGCCAGCGATTTGAGGGGTTTCGGGCAGAGTGCGACGAACCTTGGGGTGCGTCCACCTGAGGTAAAGGCCCAACTTCTTCCGGTTCATGCCCATCAGGTCTCACAGGTCGAGGTCGACCGCCAACGGCCAGCAATTCTTGGGATCCCAGGCGTCCCGCTAATCCTCTCGGTTTCGAGCATCGAACCGCGGAAGAACCACGTCGCAATCCTCGCCGCAGCGGAGGCGTTGTGGCGAGAAGG
>JBLHZE010000071.1:0-9337 GCA_047631015.1 Actinomycetes bacterium | reverse complement strand
GCAGCCGGATCCTGCTCGTCAGACTCGGCCCGGGGAACCGCAGTCGGCGCGCTCATTCTGTGGCCGCAGGAGGTGGCGTCGGTGCCGGGGCCAGGGGACACCCCGGGGTCTTTGGCTTCTCGGTGCACTGAGTGGCTTGGGCCTGCAACTCAAAGAGTATGTTGCGGGCTGAATCCAGGTCGGAGGCCGTGACCGTCTCCGCAATCTGCTCTTGGGAGTAGGTCGGCAGATCAGCAACCGGAGTTTGACTGGTTTGGATAGCCTTGGAGAATCCATTTTCGCCGAATCCGTCCGGGATCCCTTGGTAGATGGCGATCTTGCCGTCGACGGCCCCAACGTAGTACTGGTTGTTGGCCCAGAACCAGAATCCGACGATCCCAATCAGTAGGGCGGCCGTCGCGCTGAGCGCACCCACCAGCCACATCAGGCGACCTTTTGGACGGGCTCCCGTTGGCGCGGACTCCCGCGAACCGGAGTCGGGGGTGGGTTCGGGATCCGCCCGGTCAGGATCACGTGCCGAGTCTTCCGGAAAGTCGATGCCCGGAAGCTGGTCCCGGTTTCGGAGTTCGGCAGCTGCTCCGACCACGACCGGAGTCCGATACGGCTCTTCGTCACCCGGGGGCTGGTCGTCTGTCACGAGGTCAGCGACGACGACGGTGACGTTGTCCGGCGCACCGCCTTCAAGTGCGCGTTCAACTAATGCCGTCACACAGCCGGTTGGATCGCCGGAACTCAGGACGTCGCGGATTTCCGCTGGAGTCAGGACCCCGGAGAGGCCATCGCTGCAAAGAAGAAATCGATCCCCAGATTTTGCCTCTCTGATCGAGAGATCAGGTTCGACCGTATGAACACCGTCAAGTGCCTTCACCAAGAGGTTTCGCTTGGGGTGGGCTGCTGCCTGTTCATCGGTGATCTGTCCACCATCGACGAGGGTCTGAACGAACGTGTGATCTTTGGTGACCTGGAGTAGTTCGCCAGCCCGCAGCAGATAGGCGCGAGAATCACCGACATGGGCGATGGCGACCCGGTCTCCTTCCCAGCTCATGGCGGTGACGGTCGTGCCCATTCCCGAGAAGTCCGGTGCCCCAGCGATGACGCGGCTGAGCTCATCGTGGGCACTCTCGACGGTATCGGCCATCGCGGTGAGCACACTCTCACCAGGAGGTTGGCGGTCGAGTTCGGCGAATGCGGCGATAGTCGTTGAGCTCGCTAGCTCTCCGGCGGCATGTCCGCCCATTCCGTCCGCAACCACAAGCATATGGCCGCCTGCGTAGCCGGAGTCCTCGTTACCTTGGCGCACCAGGCCGACATCTGAGCGCGCTGCGTAGCGCAACCGCAAACGGGGACTCCCCCCGCCAGATTTGAGCGCGGATTCCTGCGCATCGAACTCGGTGGTCAAGGGAGTCAGCTACTTCCGTAGCTCGAAGACAGTCCGGCCGACCCGCAACGGCGAACCGGGTTCCAGGATTGTCGCGCCGGTGATCCGGTTGCGAGCAATCCAGGTACCGTTGGTGCTGCCGGTATCTTCCACAATCCAGCGACCTTCGGACTGGTAAATGCGGGCATGGTGGCTGGAGGCGTAGTCATCGTCGACCACCAAGGTGTTGTCTGCCGCACGGCCGATCGTGACGGGTGCAGATCCCAAGGGTAAGACGGTCCCTTCCAGGGATCCGTGCGTCACGACGAGGTTGCGGGCGCGAACGCGAGCGGCACGCGGGGGCTTCTTCATGGTTTTGGTTGCCGCACCGGCAATTGCTGTATTGCTAGAAGCTGACAGATCACGGCGCAGCACGCTGACCGCCATGAGGACAAAGAACCAAAGCAGGAGGAGAAACCCGAATCGAAGCAGGGTGAGCGCGAGCTCGCTCATCGGCCGCTCCGAAACGTGAGGCTCGTGGAACCGAGCCGGATTACTGATCCATCGCGTAGCACCTTCTCGGCGATCTGGACACCATCGACGTAGGTGCCGTTCGTCGACCCCAGGTCACGCAGTACGGCCTGGTCACTGATCTCTAGTTGGCAATGATGGCGCGAGACGCCCGGATCATCGACGCGGATATCGGCATCGGCTCCGCGGCCCAGCCCGGTTGTTCCGGTCGACAGGGCATACTCCCCGCCGGCGGCGATCAGCGATGCCCCCGCCATAGCAGCGTTGCGGGTCTGTGATGTGACAGCAGCTTTCGCTTCACTACTGACGCGGAACAGACCAGTGTCGAGGGCATCGTCGAGTTGCAGGTGGACAGTGACGGGGCCAAGGAAGGTGTAGCGCTGATCCTCGGCGTACTCGCGGGCAAGACCAGCAAGTTCACCCTGCAGGGTCTCTGCGTACACTGCCAGCCGGTCGAAGTCCTCACTGGACAGCGACACATTGAAGACGTTGGGGACAACCGTCCGGCCCCGAGCAACGATCGCTGCTCGGTCATCTAGCTCGCGCTGTAACGCCGCGGCAAGTTCAACGGGTTGCACCTCGGCTTTGAAGGCCTTCGCGAACGCACCGTTGACCGTCCGGTCTACGCGCTGCTCAAAGCGATCCAGCAAGCCCACTGCGTCCTCCAAACCTAACGATTACTCATGGTCACGCTCACGTGACGTAGGCGGCGCACAGTGCGCCCAGCGTGATGGTATCCGCGTGAGGGGTCTCTTTGTGCCGTAAAGTGCGTATCTTGAGCTCAGAATCCGCCCACTTTGGTAATTCTCCGCACTACTTCTAGGGATCTTCTTACTGGGGCGCGCTGTTCGCGGGGGCTAAGCGGGGGCAATTGGAAGGTGCTGGTATAGCACTTTATTACGGCCCCGCAGGACGCCATCAACGACCGCGGCAGTGGTGATGTACGCGATGTGGGTGACCACGCTGATGACCACGGCATCCGCGCGCCACATCCACGGTGGTGGAGTTTTGCCTAGGAGCGGGAACATGCTGAAGGTCATCGTGAGCAGCGAACCGCCGAATATCGCGGTCGCAAATGGTTCACGGACTCGGGATCGCAACAAGACGTGAGTAATCCCGAAAGCAGAACCGTACGACCACCTGATCGCCAGCGTCATTTGGCCAGCTTGACGGTCGGTCATTGAAGGGAGATGCAGAATGTCCTCGGCGATGCGACCCGGGACTGCCGAATCGTCATAGTCCAATCCCACATTGCCCCCGATTCCGGCGACGCCAATCAGGTCTGATGCGCCAGGACGGCGGTGGTGGGCAAGCGCGTAGACCGTGGACATCGCCAAGGTGCCAGCGAAGCCAGCAAGTACGCCGCGGACTGGCCACGGGATTACTCGATTGGTCAGTCGCATACCTTCACCATCCGTTCTGCTGGGTTCGCCGACAGCTCATGATTTAAGCTTGCACGTTTGATCGGTGCAATGCGCGCTGTCTCGGCAGTGCCCACCGCCAATCGGTGGACTGACTTGCATCCTCTCACCAGGGAGAGCGACTGTTCGTATGCCCGATCTTTACTCCGGTAGGTTCGCAGTGAGCCGGGTGGTTATCCCGACTAGATGAAGGCGTCGAAAGATCCAGTTAACGCGGGAGGGGAACTGACGGTGAGTCATAGCAAGGCATCGACAACCGCTGACTTCGACGACCATGTTGTCGGGCGACTGTCGACGCTGGACCGATTCCTGCCGCTGTGGATTGGGCTCGCGATGGGCCTGGGCCTGCTGCTTAGCCGCCAGATCCCTACCCTTCAGTCGTCACTTGATGCGGTGAGTGTTGACGGAACGAGTCTGCCGATCGCCATCGGTCTGCTGGCGATGATGTACCCAGTCCTTGCTCGGGTGAAGTACGAGGAGATGGGGCGCCTCACCGGCGACCGGCGGATGTTGTGGCTGTCGCTAGTCCTCAACTGGGTGATCGGCCCGGCGCTCATGTTCGCCTTGGCATGGATCTTCCTGCCGGATGAGCCAGCGTTTCGAACCGGCCTCATTGTTATCGGACTGGCCCGTTGCATTGCGATGGTGCTGATCTGGAATGACCTGGCCCGCGGAAGTCGCGAAGCCGGTGCCCTGCTGGTCGCGATCAACTCGATTTTCCAGATTTTCGGCTATGCGTTGCTCGGAACGTTCTACCTAGCGATTCTGCCGAGATGGTTGGGGCTCAGTACCCAAGATGTGGCGTTCTCGACCTTGGCGATAACGAAGGCTGTTGTCATCTTCTTGGGAGTTCCGTTACTTGCCGGATATCTGACAAGACGGATCGGTGTGGCCCGGCGCGGGACAGATTGGTACGACAATGTGTTCGCCCCGCGGATCGCGCCGATTGCGCTTTGGGGCCTGCTGTTCACGATCGTCATCTTGTTCGCGCTACAAGGGAATGCGCTCGTGAGCAACCCACTGATCGTGGTGAGGATTGCCATTCCACTGCTCATCTACTTCTTCATCATGTGGTTCGCCTCGATGCTGCTAGCGCGTCAGCTGGGATTGACCTATGAGCGATCGGCAACGGTCGCCTTCACTGCTGCCGGGAATAACTTCGAGCTGGCAATCGCCGTCAGCATTGGTGTCTGGGGAGTGACGAGCGGGCAGGCCCTTACTGGCGCGGTTGGCCCACTGATAGAGGTTCCGGTACTTGTCGCGCTGGTCTATGTCTCCCTGTGGCTGCGTCGGCGTTGGTGGCCGATACGGACAGAAACCTCGGCATCAGCCGTTGAGAAGGACTGACCGAAGCGCTCATGGATCCAGCAGAAACGCATAAAGATACGTCTTTTAGCGCCCTTCAGAAGTTTGGCAAGGCAGGCGCCATGCTGCTGGCGTTTGTCCTCGTCGCAATTGGCCCACCGGCACTAGGTGCGGCGCTGTGGTGGCCGGCGTCGCTGTCCATCGTGGCTTTCGGTGTGATCGTCGGTTTGGTCGCAGGGGTGGGTCGCGGGTTTAGGGTCGGCGCTAAGTTCGCCGCCATCTTTGCGATAGCGGGAACGTTGGCAACGGCAGTTCACGGCGGCTCTGCGTTGCTCGCGGCGTTGCTCGTCATGGCGATGTCATTGCTCGTTGCGTTCTACGCAACCAAGGGCCTGGCGAGCCCCATGATGATAGCGGCGTTGTTTGTCCCATTCATTATTCATGCTCCTGCCCAGAATCTATCGAGTACCGGAACCGCTGATAGCGAGTTTTCTTACCTGCTCGGCACTTTCGTCGTCTTGCTGACTTCGGGCGTGTACGGTGCGTTCGTCGCTGCCCGGTTAATCAAAATGCCTGCCGCGTCGGAAACACCGGATATCCCGTCGGTGAGCGAAGCGGCACTGTACGGAATCCTCCTCGCGGTATCGACGGGCGCGCTTACCTTTATCGCGTTGAGGTGGTTCCCCGATACCCTGTGGGTCTGGCTTCCGATGACGATCTACATCTTGACAAAGCCCACCCTGCACTTGGACTACCAGATGATTCGGGACCGCTTGGTGGGGACCGTGATCGGCACGGTGGTTGCCGTGGCGCTCGTCGAAGTGGTAGCGAGCCAGACCGTCTTATACGCGCTCGGGGTGCTATTTCTGACTGTTGCCTTGACCCTAAAATCCGAGCACAGCCCCTACTGGGTGTTTGCCAGCGCGCTTACTCCGGCCGTCATTTTTTTCTCCAACGGTGACACGGTAGGCGCAGCGGGCCAGCGGCTCAGCTTCACGGTTGCGGGAGTGGTGATCGCACTGCTCATTGGTGTCATCACCAACCTCATCGTGGAGGCCGCTCGTTCTCGATCAGCCACTGAGGGCCCAGAAGTTGTGGCCGTCGTGCCAGATACGGCGTAGGTCCCGGGCGACTCCACGGCAGCAGCATGGAACGATGAGTTCGGTGCGGATGACCGCGCTGTCTATGGCTATTTGCTAGGAGATCCGATGAGTCACGAACCCAAAAATGGCGAACGCGAACAAGGCGAGAGCCAGGATGAACGGCGTCACGATGAGGACATCAAACACCACCCGCATGAGGCGGAAGAGCGCGGCGACGAGGAGTAGTGGCCCGTACCCACGTGTCTCTGCCTGCTAGGTGGCGGTGGCGTTTGCGGTTGCGGCAATGTGGGTGATGTGCATGGGCAGTGAGGTGCCGCGCCGCGCCAATCTGGCCAGTGCCGACCGCGCGGCCTCGATGCGCTCGGGTGGAACGTTTGGGAGGTACAGACCGGACACGAGTCGGTCGGCATCCGCTGCCGCTTTGATGGGAATTGTGTAACGGCGGGTGGCGTAGCTATCAAGGTGTAGGCCAACGCGGTCGAACGCACTCGTGACCCGCGACTTGCTGAGATGGCGGGGAAATTCCGGTGCTGATCGGAGTGCCGTAAGCATGGCCAGAACAGCCGGGATCTCACGGAGCCGAGGAAGACCGAACGCTGGGTACATGGCGACCAAGCTTCCCCCAGGCCTTAGCGCTCCCGCAATCTGGCGCAGGGCCACGTCGAGCGGGTCGAGCAGCATCAGGGCCATCGAGCACACGACGGTATCGACACGTGAGTTGGTAACGGGAATGGCCGTGGCGTCCGCTTGGACAAAAAGACGATCTGGGTAACGGGTAGCGGCCACCGAGAGTTCACCGCGAGATCTATCGGATCCGATGTATTCGACGTCGTGTCCGACTCGCCTAGCGGTTGGTGCGGAGCCGCAGGCAACATCAAGAATTGTTGCCGAGCTGGCCGGAATCTGTCGGGCCAGGAAGTCGTAGGGGCCAATGCCGTCGGAGTGCGTGGAATGATCAAGCAGATCCTCGGTAATCCCCGCGTTGCGCTCGTGGTATCGATCGAGGTAGTGCTTCCAGTCGGTTCCCATGCGATCAGTGTGCCGGTTTCCACGAGATGATGTTGCCGAGCACTTCGTTGTATGCTGGAGTACCCCACTGGTGCTACCGACATCCTGCGAGTGCAGCTATGGCAAAGAAGTCCAAGTCGAGCAAGAAGTCCAAGAAGTCAAAGAGCAAGAAGGTCGAGCATCCCAATGTGGTCGCCCGCCGCGAGCGGGGTAAGGCTGCTCGAGTGGCCGTTCCACGCGAGAGTCACGCCGGCTTCACTGCCGCAGCTGATCGGTCGGATCCCATCGACATCTTGGAGAAGCAAGCTGCATCGCGAACTCGTGAACTGATCCCTATTCGCTACGGGCGGATGTCAGAGTCGCCATTCGCGTTCTATCGCGGCGCCGCGGCGGTCATGTCTGCCGACCTGGCAACGACGCCGGACTCCGACATTCGCGTTCAGGCGTGCGGTGATGCGCACTTGGTCAACTTTGGGCTCTATTCCTCACCGGAGCGCAGCCTCGTTTTTGACATCAACGACTTCGATGAGACGACGCCTGGGCCGTGGGAGTGGGACGTGAAGCGCCTCGCTGCCAGCTTTGTTGTGGCTGCACGTAGCCGAGGGTTCGACCGTGCCACTCGTGACCGCAACGTCCGGTTACTCGTTCGCTCGTATCGAGAGGCAATGGCCAGCTTTGCGGAGCAGGGGAACCTTGACGTCTGGTACGCCAAGCTGAGCCTTGATCTGGTGATCGACAGGTTCGCAACTCAGGTCAATGCCAAGACTCGTAAGCGAGCACGCAAGGGCCGGGATAAGGCGCTATCCCGTACCAGTGAACAAGCATTCGGGAAGCTCACTGAGATCATTGACGGAAAGGCACGCTTCCTGTCGCGACCACCGCTCTTGATGCCGCTCCACGACCTGTTGCCTGCGGATCGCGCGCAGGAGGTGGAGGCCGAGCTCCATCACATGTTGCGTGACTATCGATCGACGCTGCCCACCGATCGCCGGGAGCTCTTGGAGCAGTACGAGCTTGTTGATATTGCCCACAAAGTCGTCGGGGTCGGCAGTGTTGGCACCCGCTGTTGGGTGTTGCTGATGATCGGTCGCGACCTGGAGGATCCACTCCTACTGCAGGTCAAAGAGGCACAGCAATCGGTCCTCGAGCCCTATGTGGGGGAGAGCGAATTCCGCAATGCCGGCGAGCGGGCGGTGGCGGGGCAAAAGCTCACACAGGCAGTCAGCGACATCTTCCTGGGCTGGAACCGAATGACTGACTCAGAGGGCAAACCGCGCGACTACTACTTCCGGCAGCTCCGCGACGGGAAAGGCTCGGTGGATATCGACGTGATGTCGGCGAACGCGATGGACGTGTACGCCAAGATGTGCGGCTGGACGCTGGCGCGGGCCCACGCGCGCTCGGGAGACCGGATCGCGATTGCGGCCTATTTAGGGACGAGTAGCGCGTTCGACAAAGCCATCGTGTCATTCTCGGAGGACTATGCCGACCAGAATGAGCGTGATCATGCTGGGCTGGTGGGGGCTATTGCCGATGAGCGAATTGACGCGCGGTTCGACGTCTAGCTAACCGAAAGGGCGGCGCTGAGTTGTTGAATCGAACGGTTGGCATCGACCTGGCCTCACAGGCGGGCAAGACGGCCTGCTCCGCGATCGAGTGGGGCGATTCGCTAGCTGTCGTATCGTTTGGTTCCGATACGTCAGACTCGGGACTGCTGGCATTTATGTCAAGCGCGACGAAGGTCGGTATCGATTGCCCGTTTGGTTGGCCGGTGGATTTTGTCGCGGCCGTCAGCGCCCACAGTCGCCACGAGCCATGGCCACCGCAGGACCATACCCATAGCGAGGAGCTTCGGAATCTTCGATTCCGTGAGACAGATCGACGGATCGCCGCGCAGGTCAATGGCCGTTGGCCGCTATCGGTCTCAACCGACCTTATCGGCGTTGTTGCGATTCGCTATGCGCGATTGGCATCCCGCTTGGCCGCCGCCGGACATGATGTCAACCGGGATGGCAGCGGGCTGGTCGCGGAAACGTATCCGGCGGCAGCCCTGCGACACTGGGGAGTCAAGAGCAGGGGATACAAAGGCGCACATTCGGCTCAACATCTGCCGACGATGGTTGACGAGGTACTTACGCTGATGCCATGGCTGCGGTTTAGCAGCGACGAGGCCGAGAGGCAATGTCGTACGAGCCATGATGCCTTCGACGCCCTGGTCTGCGCCCTGATTGCTCGGGCCGTGGATCGAGGGGAGTCAACCGCACCTACGACCGCGGAGGATGGCCACCTCGCATTGATCGAGGGCTGGATCCACGTCCCCACTGAAGGCGCTTGTGGGTTGCTCGCCGGACGGTCCCCTGAGGAGGAGATACACACTCTCAGCTAACCGGTCAGCGGTCGCCGGCGAACGAACGTAAGTCCAGTGGGGTACATCAGTGCGCTTATAGCGCGTGATGCACCCCACTGGACTGGCTCGCGGTCTAGGCGGCTGCCAGCGGCTGCAATTGGCAGCCGACGGCTTCCAGGGCGTCGGACATTGCGGCTTCAGTCGGCATGCTCGTTCCGGTAACGGTTAGCAGCGAGATGCCCTGAGGCTCCACTTTGATTGTCAC
>JBLHZE010000070.1:0-9414 GCA_047631015.1 Actinomycetes bacterium | reverse complement strand
TGCCCAGTCCGTCAGTGAGCACGGCAGTTTGCTGATGAGATTCAACGCCCAGGCACCGAGGGTAAAGAGAACCAGGATCGGCAGCGGTCCCCAGAATCGCCAACTGCTGTAGGCATGGCGACCCATTGGTCCGCCGATCAACTCCGAGCTCTCGGCGATCACGGAGTCGGATTGGGTCGGGGCAGTGACAGATACACCGGTTTCCTCAGCCGGTGTCGCGGTCTCGTCTACCGAGGCATTGGTCATAGCGTTCGGCTGGTCCGGCGGATGCTCATCGTGGGCGATGCGCTGATCCATCCGCGGCTACTCAAGGCCAAGAATTCGATCGAACGCGGCGATGGTGTTACGAACGCGGCAGTCCAGCTCATCGCCGATGGCCGGAACGCGTCCACCCTTTCCAACGCCAGCCCGCACATCGTTGGCAGAGATCCACAGCATCGAGACCTGCATATGGGGCGGTTCGGCGAACCAGCGCAGTTTGTCGTCCCAACTAAACGGTGAACGGGCGCGACCAGATGCTTCCAGTGCTCCTGTTCCGGCGGCAACTGCGCGCTGCCGCAAGCTCGAGGCCGGGCTGGGTGCCTCGAGCGCCACTCCGTTGCTCGTACCGCCGCCGACCACCACCAGCAGCCCATCTTTGGGTGCTCGACGTTGCCGGTAGCCGACCGCTCGCCCCTTGGATACCTGGTGGACAGCCAAGACAGTGCCGCATGCTTGTAGAGCGTCTGGGTCGCCGAGCCATAGCCGGGTTCCGATCCGAACGCGCAGCGGGATTTGCGGCAGAGCCGCGCGCAACTGATCAAGTTCTTGATCGTCTACGTGCGATACCCAGACAGCTGCCGCCTCATCAGTGAGCGGGCAACCGGCATCTTCAAGTGCGCTGAGCGCTCGGATCCAGGTCAGGGTCCACGACCATGCTTCTTTGACTCGGCCACTTGCTTGTTTGGGGAGCCGCTGTGAGGGATTCGTGTCATGCCAGCTCGTCTCTAGCGTTTCAACATGTGGCGCGAGCGGTTGGACCAAGGGGAGATGGAGGGCAATACCTTGGAGTTCGATCCGGCGGGCGCGCAGGGCCTCCCGCACTGCATCATCGGCGAGGAGGGCATCGAGATCGGGCTCAGCGAGTCCAAACCGACGCATCGAGGTCAGACCCTCGACGACAACCGGGATCGGGCGGCCATCAGCGTTATCGGCAAGTCCGACTGTCGCCAAGGCATGCAGCGCCTCGACGCTTGCCACCGTTCGGAGTACCCGTTCGGCGAACGGTCGCGACTCGATGTAGCGCCAGACCTCCGCTCCAGCGAGGTCGCGGGGATCCCACGGCTGCATGACGAGGATCTGCCCCGCGAAGTAACCGGCGACGGCAGCGGCCTCATGGGGTGTCCCGACGGCGATGCGATCAAGTCCGAGTCGGCCGGTCTCGCGGGCGAGGTTGGGCAGACCGAATCCGTAGCCGTTGCCCTTCGCGACCGGAACGATATCGCCGAAGCGCGCACCCATTTTACCAGCGTGTAGGGCCTTGCGGACGTCGTCGCGGACCGACTCGGCATGGTGCCGCCATCGGGGCCCGTCAACGTGAAGAGTAAACGTCATCGCGCATCAGTTCCCTTCTCACTCTTGTCCTTCCTGCGCCCCAGACCCTTTAGCTTCGAGGTGTACTGGTCACGCTTCATGTAGAGCGAGAAAGCGCGGGTAATTGCTGGGCGTAGGGCGTAATCCCACTCGCCAACGTACTCGAGGGCCTGACCACCGGTGCCGAGTTTGAAGCGGATGAGACCGAAGAGTGGGTCGGCCTCGTCAAGGGTGTCGCTGATTCCACGCATGTCGTAGATGGCGTCCCCATCGGCCAGGCAGTCCTTGATCATTTGCCATTGAATCGCGTTCGAAGGTCTGACCTCGCGCCCGGCATCGGCCGATGCCCCGTAGGAGTACCAGGCGTGTCCACCGACCGTGACCATCGTTGTTCCAGCGAGGACCTTGCCGTCGTGCCGGGCCAAATACAGCCGAATACGATCCGGGTCCTCCGGGCTCATGGCATCCCACATTCGCTGGAAGTACTCCAGACCCCGAGGGACGAAGCCATCGCGGTGGGCAGTCTCGACGTAGATGGGGTGGAAGGCAGCGAGGCCGTCACGGTCGGCCCGTTCGATCATGACGCCGAGTTTCGTGGCCTTGCGAACATTGCGGCGCCACAGCTGGTTGAACCCGGCGAAGACCTCGTCCTCGGTTCGCCCAGCCAGTGGAATCTGGAATACATAGCGCGGTTGCACATCGCCGAAGCCGGCGCCGGTATCTGCCTCCTGAGTCCAGCCGCTGGCCTGCAAGCTCGAGATCAGGTTCTCGCCGATCTGGAACGTCTCGTCGGGTGCAACATCGCGCAGTCGCTTGGCCGAGCCGTCGGCGATCGCTGCCTTCAGGGTTGCGGTTGACCACTGGCGGACCGGGACCGTTGGTCCGATCTTCACCATGAAGGCACCCTCCTCCTTGAGGAACGTCAGCAGCGGGTGCAAGAGGGCGGCGACCTTGTTTGAGTCCTGATTCCAGTCCAACACGGGCCCCTCTGGCAGGTAGGCCAGGAAGTTCTTCAGCTTCGGGACACGACGGGTGAGGACGAGTCCGGCGCCAATGAGCTCGTCGCCCTCAAACCAGCCAAGGGACATCGAGCCCCACTCGGCTTTGACACCTGCCCAGGAGGGAACTTGTAGGAACGAGGCACCTGGCTGACGGGCGATGAAGTCCAGGTGGGCGGCAGCATCGATCAGGCGAATGGTTACAGGCACGCGGGTCAGCCTATGCGCCCCGGTCGCAAACACCATCTCGGGCCGCGCGCGAATCGGGGTATTCGGGCCGATTGATGCCGACAAGTACGCTGGTGCCATGGCAACAAGCGGCGCAAAGCGCTACATCGGTGGACACGTGGGGCAAGACGATCCAATCGGGCAGGCGGCCGTCATTGGCGCTGACGCTGTCCAGCTCTTCCTTGGCGACCCGCAGGGATGGAAAGGGCCGAAGTTTCCACATCCTGACGGCGCCGCAGGACTCAAAGCGCAGGCCGAAGAGGCCGGAGTGCGTATCTATGTCCACTCGCCCTACGTCCTGAATTTGGCATCGACGAATAACCGGATTCGGATTCCGAGCCGCAAGAGCTTGGACCAGCAAGTCGCTGCCGCTGCCGAGATTGGGGCGGCGGGGGTTGTGGTTCACGGAGGGCACGTGACCAAAGATGACGATCCGGGCGTCGGATACGACAATTGGCGTAAGGCATTCGAGCAGATCGACGCAGTGTGCCCAATCCTGATCGAGAACACTGCCGGTGGGAGCTACTCGATGGCACGTCGTTTGGAGTCAATCGCCCTGCTCTGGGATGCGGTCGGTGAACTGGGTGCGGGCTTCTGTTTGGACACGTGCCATGCGTTTGCTGGCGGAATTGAGCTGCCGGAGGCCGCTGATGCGATTACTGCTATCACTGGGCGGATCGACTTGATTCACGCCAACGATTCCCAAGGCGCATTCGATTCCGGGCGTGATCGTCACGCGAACTTCGGCGACGGCATGATCGCTACGGATGCCCTCGTCGAGACGATTGCGCGCACCCAGGCAGATGTCATCTGTGAGACGCCTTTCCCGGGGGTCGTTGAGGACATCGCGCTGCTGCGGGAACGGCTCAACTGAGCACAAATTGACCAACCTGTGGACAAGGCTTCCGTGACGAAACGTCCTCAGGTACTCTTTGGGGACGCAGGTCGGCACGTTCTTCTTTGTCACACATCAATGATCCTCATCTGGTGAATGTCAAAGGTTTAGTCCTGCGCACATGTGTGACCTCCTGTTACGGAACGTCCGTGACCGCTGTAGTCCAGAGGAGGTGGTCTGAAGCATGCGTAAGTATGAAGTCATGGTGATCCTTGATCCGGATCTAGAAGAGCGCACCGTCCAGCCCAGTTTGGAGACGTTTCTCAACGTCGTTCGATCTGATGGTGGAACGGTCGAGAAGCTCGATATTTGGGGCCGTCGTCGGCTGTCGTATGAGATCAAAAAGAAGTCGGACGGCATCTACTGCGTCGTTGACGTGACGTGTAAAAGCGAGACAGTTGATGAACTCGACCGTCAGTTGTCCCTGAACGAGGCAGTATTACGTACTAAGGTCATTCGCCCCTCCGCTTAATCGATAAATTCGGTCTCGTGGCGGGGTCCACATTTAACCCGCGGCGGAGCCGCACGAAAGGACAGCAATCATGGCCGGTGACACACCAATCACCATCGTCGGGAACCTAGTCGACGACCCCGAACTGCGGTTCACCGCAAACGGCGTCGCAGTGGCGAACTTCCGCGTTGCCTCAACTCCTCGCGCCTTCGATAAGGCGACGAATGAGTGGAAGGACGGCGATTCGCTGTTCTTGAGTTGTTCGGTCTGGCGGCAATATGCTGAGAACGTTGCTGAGTCGTTGACGAAAGGCGCTCGCGTCATCGTCACTGGTCGCTTGAAGCAGCGTTCCTACGAGACCAACAGTGGCGAGAAGCGAACTGTGTTCGAGATTGACGTCGAAGATGTCGGTCCGGCACTGAAGTCGGCCACCGCAAAGGTGTCGAAGGTTAGTCGCGGAGGCGGCAACTTTGATTCTTCCGGCGGAGCTGGTCGATCCACTGCAGCGAACGATCCGTGGGCTAGCGCGCCAAGTGCGGCCAGCGACGAGCCACCGTTCTAACCAGTGCCCCTGGCCGCTTTCCGCGGCTGGACAGATGGACAAATGAGAACAAATCCTTACGACATTCGGAGTAACTGATGGGAAAGCCACCACCCCGTACCCTCAAGGTCATCAACAAGAAGGCGTGCGTCTTCTGCCGTGAAGAGGTCGAGTACATCGACTACAAGGACCTTGGGCTATTGCGCAAGTACATCTCGGATCGCGGCAAGATTCGCGCACGCCGAGTAACCGGCCTGTGCACCCAGCATCAGCGCGACATCGCAACGGCAGTCAAGAATGCCCGCGAGATGGCGATGCTGCCCTACACCTCGACTGCCCGCTAGTCGCGATTCGGACGGAAGAACACAATGAAACTGATCCTCACGCAAGAGGTCGACGGACTGGGTTCACCCGGCGACATTGTCGACGTAAAAGACGGTTATGGCCGTAATTTCCTGGTGCCCCGTAACCTGGCATTCGCCTGGTCCAAGGGTGCCGAGAAGCAAATCACGCAGATTAAGCGCGCTCGTCAGGCTCGAGCGATCCGAGATACCGATCACGCAAACGAGGTTAAGAATCAGCTCGAAGCGATGACCGTTACGCTGCCCGCGCAGGTTGGTTCTGGCAAGAAGCTGTTTGGTTCGATCAATGATCGCGATGTTATTGAAGCGATCCGCGCGAACGGTGGTCCGCTCCTTGAGAAGACCGCTGTCACGCTAGGGCACCCGATCAAAACTGCAGGAAAGCACAAAATCGAGGTGAAGTTACTGCCAACTGTGGCCGCTTCGGTGACAGTTGAGGTCGTTCCAGCCTAGAGTCCTCTCTCATGAGGACCACATTCAGGACAGTGACCAGCACAGACCAGGCAACTGCCGGTGGTGTTCGGATGGCGCCCACAACGCTGCGCAAGATAACGATCGCAGGGGTGGGCGCTTCGCTGTGTGCGGGCGCAGTTGTTGGTTCCGCGTTGGGTGTGACCGGTGCCTCCGCGGTGGCGCCGTCAATTGCCTCCGGGGCAAGTCTGGCGGCCGTTGCGGCTGTAACGCCGCGCCCGCGCGCCCGGCAGGTTTCCAAGCGGGTCATCGGCCGGTCAGTGGAGGGACGCAAAATCGTGGCCCAACTCTACGGCTCGCCGACCGCAACCAAGGTTGGCGTCGTTATCGGCTCGATGCACGGCACCGAGCGGGCTGGTGCTCGGATTGTTAAGAAGCTGCGCAAGAAGGGTGCGCCCAAGGGCACTGCCATGTGGACGATCCCTACCTTGAATCCGGACGGTCATCGCAAGAAGCAGCGCGGGAATGCCAACGGAGTCGACCTGAACCGCAACGGTTCCGATTTGTGGAAGGGCAGAGCCCGAGCCCCTGCGTTCTACCCTGGCCCGGGGGCGCTGTCAGAACCTGAGACCCGTGCTTACGTGTCATTCCTGAGCGAGATTGACCCCGACGTCGTGTTGATCTATCACCAGGCGGGCAACGGTGTCGATAGCTACCAGCAAAAGAATCGTGGGCTGACCACCGGTCTGGCTAAGCGGATGAAGCTGCCGGTCAAGTCCTTCAACTGCGATGGTGAATGTACCGGTACTCTGACGGGCTGGTTTAACAAGAACGAGGCGGGGACAGCGTTGACGGTTGAGCTCACAAGACGTGTCGCGAAAAAACAGGTGAAGCGTGGGGCTCAAGCCGCGCGCTGGGCCGTTCGCTATGTGCCGGACGTTAACCGCGACTAACCGAGTTCCATCCGGGCGTAGTCGATGATCCCCATCGTCGCGTTCTCCACCATCTTAACTACGTGTGCGAAGTCATCCTGGCTTCCGTAGTACGGGTCCGGGACTTCGAGTGCCGAATCATCCTCGGGTAGGTGCATCAGAACCGGATCGAGCGATCGGTAGACCCGGATTCGTTCGACTTCTTCCGGATTAGTCGTCAGTGCCCGCAAGTCAACGACGTTTTGATAGTCCATTCCCAAAACGAGATCGAGCTGAGACAACGATGCTGGGTCGAACTGCCGAGCTGAGTGGTCGAGCGCGTATCCCGCGGCCGTGAGTGCCTCCCGAGCGCGATGGTCGGCATCCAGGCCGGAGTGCCACCCGGCCGTCCCGGCTGATTCTATGGTGATGCGCTCGGCTAATCCGGCCTCCTGGACTCGCTGAGTCAGGACAGATTCGGCGATAGGCGAGCGACAGATGTTGCCTAAACAGACGACGGCAATCCGAAACGGTGAGCTCGAAGAGTCTGGCATTCCTAGAGACTATTGTAAGGATCTGCCTGCGTGCCTTTCATGGAACGTTTACATACGCGATGTGCGGTGGACTTTCTTTTCCCACAACCCCAAAGAGCACGTTTCTGCAGGTCAGACGGTAAACCTGTACCCAGGAGAGCAGGATATCCCCAGACTATCCACAAGTATGTGGATGTAAAGCAAGCGTCACTCCACATAGTCCCCACAGGGTCTTCCACAACCGTTTGGACCGACTTCCCGCGACACGCGCACGACTGTCAGACCTACACGGTAGACAGATGGCTGTGCCAGCAGTCGCGGGTGCCGATACGGGACGCATAGGGAAAGTTGAGGTCAGCAATGACCATTGCGAACACCGCGCCACGGGGTGTTGCAGACCTGCGATCGAGTTCAGGCCCGAGTCCGCACGATCGCACTCCACCTCAGGATGTTGCAGCCGAGCAGTGCGTCCTCGGTGCACTTTTACTCAGCAAGGATGCCATCGCGGAGGTGGTAGAGACCGTCCGCGAGATCGACTTCTATAAGCCGGCTCACCAGACGGTATACGCCGCTGTAATTGACCTGTACGGCAAGAATGAGGCTGTCGATGCCGTCACGGTGGCGGACTACCTGGCGAAGCAAGGCGAGCTACTACGCGTCGGCGGTGCCCCCTACCTCTACACACTGACCGCGAGTGTCCCGATTGCTGCGAATGCTGGCTACTACGCCCGGATCGTTACGGAACAAGCCGTTCTCCGCCGACTTGTTGCCGCCGGAACCCGTATCGCTCAGATGGGCTATACCGCCGAAGGCGAGGTTGACCAGCTGGTCGATCGTGCACAAGCAGAGATTTACGACGTCACGTCTCAGCGAGCTGCCGAGGATTACCAACCACTTGAGGACCTCATGCAGGGCGCCATCGAGGAGATTGAGGCAATCGACTCCCGCGGTGGTCAGCTAGTTGGTGTGCCAACAGGCTTCGCGGATTTCGACCAACTCACGAACGGCCTGCATCCAGGCCAGATGATCATCGTGGCTGCTCGACCGGCCATGGGTAAGTCAACGGTTGGCCTCGATTTTGCGCGGTCGGCATCGATCCACAATGGGCTGACCAGTGCGATCTTCTCGCTAGAAATGGCCCGCAACGAGATCATTATGCGACTGCTGTCGGCCGAGGCCCGCGTTCCGCTACAGCATCTACGTAACGGGGGCCTGTCTGATGCCGACTGGATGCGACTAGCCCAGACCCAAAGCGAACTACAGAATGCCCCGCTGTTCATCGACGATTCTCCGAACCTAACTCTCATGGAGATCCGCGCGAAGTGCCGCCGCCTCAAACAGCGTCATGACCTTAAACTCGTCGTCGTTGACTATTTACAGCTCATGACCAGTGGCAAGAAGGTCGAGAGCCGCCAACAAGAGGTCAGCGAGTTTTCGCGCTCTCTGAAGCTCTTGGCCAAGGAACTAGGGGTCCCCGTAGTCGCGATCAGCCAGTTGAATCGTGGCTCGGAACAGCGCACCGATAAGAAGCCGATGATTTCGGATCTTCGTGAATCGGGCAGCTTGGAACAGGACGCGGACATGGTGATGCTGATTCATCGCGAGGATGCCTATGACCGCGACGCTCGCCCAGGCGAGGCTGACTTTATCGTCGCCAAGCACCGTAACGGCCCAACCAAGACCGTCACGGTTGCGTTCCAGGGCCACTACTCACGATTCGTCGACATGGCCCCTAACAGTTGAGGAGGATTGTTGTCGACGAACGGCCCAAACTGGCAAAATCGCGGGTTTGCCAGTTTACAGTCCGTTTTGTCCCCTCCAGCGGTGATGAGCCGACATGGACGTGTCAGATTCGGCCATTGGTGCATGCCCCGGTCGCGCAACCGGTCGTCAGGTTGGACTCTTTAAAGCACCGCCCGAACACACCCAAACTGGGTTTTGGCCGCTGTTCAGGTTTTGGCCACGTTTTCGGCCGCCGGGCCCCCACAATCGCGCCCCCTATATGGAGGTGCGAACGCGCTGGCGACTATTCCTGATTCGTGACGCTCTCACGCGCGCATCCGGCTTTTTGGTTGGTCTTGCTTTCCAGCTCTCGCCGCCGCCAGCCTGGACTCCACCTACACCTGGTGGAACAACACCTCGGGCCGCACTATTTACACCGCCCTAGCCGGGGGCGAACATCAACGACCAGTTGCGCCGAGACGGGGTCCCCATGAGCGCCAAGTTTAACGTTAGCCCACGGTGGAAGTGGCACAACTCAGATTCGGCGTACTGATTGGTAATCGCCTCGACACACTTGGCCGGGTGGCTGCATTGGAACAATCGTCGACGACGTGGCAACCTTGTTGAATCTTCTAGCGAACGGAGTAGGCGGATGTCGTCAGCGCCAGAGTCCCTCGCAGGACTAAGCCTTGAATGGCAAGGAGTTCACCACTCAAGCGAAGGTGACTTCGGAGAAATCAGCACCCACACGGTTACGTACGAGACCGATACGCACAACTATGTGACGGTC
>JBLHZE010000069.1:0-9420 GCA_047631015.1 Actinomycetes bacterium | reverse complement strand
ATCCAGACATTCTCGTCGATGCGCTGCGCCAAGGTTTCGCTCACGTTGTCGGGCATCCCGTTCCTGCGATGGCCCCCTCGGGGCCATCAGCCGCAGCGAGGCGCTCTGGCGCCCGAGCCACGACGAAGCCACGAACCAGGAAGTCCGCAGCGCGTAAAGCCTCGGCCTCTAAAGTAACAGCGAAGAAGGCTCCTGCGAAGAAGGCTCCTGCGAAGAAGGCTCCTGCGAAGAAGGCTCCGGCAAAGAAGACAGCAGCCAAACGGGCGTCGGCGAACAAGGCACCGACGAAGTAAAGGCGATATTTCCCAGTCACGCGATCAGCCGAAAATAGTTTCCGTAAACAGCAATTGGTAATTACGGCGCGCCGCCGCGACGTCGCGCACGTAGACAGTTAGCCTCATCATCGAACGTGTGTACGATTAATGTCATGGCTCCTGTCAATCCCGACACTCATGCTGAGGGAGGTTCTATGCGCGTGCTGGGTGTAGATCCCGGTTTAACTCGCTGTGGCCTCGCTGTCGTCGAAGTCAGTGCGGCTCGCAAGGTTCGCCTGATCTGCGCTGAGGTCGTGCGTACCTCGCCAGATGATGAGCTCGGCCGTCGACTGCTGGGTGTTGAAGAGGGAGTCGCGCGGGTGCTTGGGATGTACGCCCCAGATTCGCTTGCGATCGAGAGAGTCTTTAGCCAACACAATGTCAAGACTGTGATTGGCACTGCCCAAGCTGCGGGAGTCGCGGCCTTAGTGGCCACCCGCGCGGGAGTACCGGTCGCTTTTCATACCCCGAGCGAGGTTAAAGCCGCGGTGACCGGATCGGGCCGCGCGGATAAGGCTCAAGTGGCGTCGATGGTCTCTCGTATCGTCGGAGAGCAACTTTCAGGACCAGCGGATCTGACCGATGCAGTTGCATTGGCGATTTGCCATGGCTGGCGATTCCCCTCTCAACAGGCTCTGACGCGTGCTGTCGCGGCTGCCGGACCGAGCGCTGGTCGAGGAGGGGTTCGATGATTTCAACCATCGCAGGAGCTATCTCAGCAATCACCCCGGAGACCGTCGTTGTCGAAGTGGGAGGTGTGGGGCTTCTCGTTGCTGCCACGTCCGGAACAACCTCCGAGCTCAGAGTCGGCCAGCACACGCTCCTCTTCACCTCGCTCGTCGTCCGCGAAGATTCACTCACGCTGTATGGCTTTCTCGATTCCGATGACCGAAATGTGTTTGCAACTCTTCAGTCAGTGAGCGGGATAGGTCCCAGGATCGCGATGGCTGCGCTCTCGGTATACAGCGCAGATCAGCTGCGTGCAGCTGTCCACAACGGGGATGAGAAGGCACTAACACGCATTGCGGGGGTAGGTAAGAAGGGAGCTCAGCGACTCATCCTGGAGTTGGGAGACAAGATTGGAGCACCACGGTCGGTGGATGTTTCCACTAGTCCTAGCGGGAGCGTCACTGACGTTTCTTCGGTTCTGTGGCGTACGCAGGTTCATGGTGCGCTCGTCGGTCTCGGGTGGTCGGCGCGCGAGGCCGAGGTGGCAGTAGACCGCGTCGTATCAGAACACGGCGGCACCATTCCCGATGGGCGAGCCACCGACCAGCACATCTCGGCCATGCTTGCGGTCGCACTTAGAGGAATCGGAGCGCGGCTGTGATCGACGAGGAGGATCGGGTGGTGAACCCCGCAGAGAGTCCCGAGGATTCGGCCAGCGAGGGGGCACTTCGCCCGGGGTCTCTCAATGAGTTTATTGGCCAGCAACGAGTCCGAGACCAACTCGGTCTGGTTCTTAAAGCCGCGAAACAAGCCGACCGAACGGCTGACCATGTACTCCTGGCCGGACCGCCTGGGCTAGGTAAGACAACCTTGGCAATGATCGTTTCTGCTGAACTCGAGACCCCGCTACGGATCAGTAGCGGCCCCGCCATCACTCACGCAGGTGACTTGGCCGCGCTGTTGACGAGTTTGCAGCCCGGTGAGGTGCTCTTTCTGGATGAGATCCACCGGCTAGCGCGGCCTGCCGAAGAAATGCTGTATCTGGCGATGGAGGACTATCGCGTCGACGTGGTTGTCGGTAAAGGTCCGGGGGCAACGGCGATCCCGCTCGAACTACCGCGATTCACCCTCGTTGGGGCGACGACTCGCGCTGGACTCCTGCCGGGGCCACTGCGTGATCGCTTCGGTTTTACAGCCCACATGGAGTTCTATGGCGTCCATGAGCTTGAGCAAATAGCCCGCCGATCGGCCGACCTCCTGCAGGTCGAACTGGCAAGCGACGGTGCCCGTGAGATAGCCAGCCGATCGCGTGGCACGCCACGAATTGTCAATCGCCTCTTGCGTCGGGTTAGGGACTTCGCGCAAGTACACGGTGACGGAACAATAAACGTGAAAACAGCGTGCGACGCGCTTGAACTATTTGAGGTCGACGAGAACGGATTCGACCGGCTAGACAAGGCAGTCCTCTCTGCATTGATCAAAAGCTTTGCCGGTGGCCCGGTCGGGTTGTCGACGCTGGCTGTAGCGGTCGGGGAGGAGCCAGAGACGATCGAAGCTGTCGTGGAACCATTCTTGGTGCGCGCAGGAATGATAATGCGGACGCCTCGTGGTCGGGTGGGAACAGCGGCTGCCTGGCAATATTTCGACCTTCGACCGCCGGCGAATCTACTCAGCGCGCGCCGATCAGAAGAAGGCTCGCAGGGCGCACTACCGTCGACCGACATGCTTGATGGTTAGGATCGGCTTAACATTGCCGGATTAGCATCACGTACGTTTAGGTTTGCGCAGTACCGCGCAGAAGAATCGGGGTTCTCGTTGAACGCATTACCGCTATTGATGATTGCGGTGGTGGCTGGTGGATTTTGGTTCTTCGTAATGCGCCCGGCCAAAGCTCGTCAGCAAGCCCAGTTCAAGGTCATCAAGGAACTCTCCGTCGGAGATAAGGTTATGACGACGGCAGGATTGTTCGGAACCATCCGTGACATCACCGACGCTGACGTTGGTCTAGAGATCGCCGAAGGGGTTGTCGTCCGCTATGTGCGCGAGGCCGTCGCAAAGACCATCACAGAACCGATAACGTCCCACGTCAACTCCACTCAGCAGAAGTAGTCGAAAACCACATCAATGGCTGCCCCAACAAAAATTCGCCCATGGCGCGCGCTCATTATCTTGTTCATTGTTACCGCTGGATTGACTGCTTGGGCATTCTGGCCCGGGCAACCTAATACCCCCAGGCTCGGCTTGGACCTCCAAGGTGGCACCCAGGTGACCTTGGTACCGAAGACGGTTGACGGCGGTGAAGCAGTGACCGCCGAGCAGCTCTCCCAAGCGGTCGAGATCATCCGCCAGCGTGTGGACGGCGTTGGTGTCGCAGAGGCAGAGGTCACGACACAGGGGTCTGGCGGAAGCACCGCGATTGTGGTGTCGGTCCCTGGTGAGAACCGACAAGGGATTGAGCGACAACTCGCGCAGACCGCGCTGTTGGACTTCCGGCCGGTCGTTCTCCAGCAGGCATCTATTCCAGCTGGCACGCTGAATCCAGCCCCGGATCCGGAGGTCGCACCAGGCCCGGAGGCTTCTCCGGAGCCAACAGCGACGAAGAAGGCAAAGAAGGGCTCCTCCGTCGCGCTAGAGCCGACCCCGACACCTACTCCCGCGACTGATCCCGCAGATGTACGCCCGCCCATCCAGTCTCCGACAAATAACTCATTCCTCCAGCAAGCCTACGCCGCGCTGGACTGTTCGATACCTGCGAATTATCAGGGCGGAACACCGGACAAGATTGATGAGTGGCTGGTCACTTGTGCAAACGATGGAACCGCGAAGTATCTCCTGGAGCCCGCCTTCATCCGCGGGACCCAGGTGTCCGATGCGCAGGCCCAGCTGCCCGAGCAGGGCGCCGGTGGTTGGCAGGTCAACCTGACCTTTGACACGGAAGGCGCGAAGGCCTTAGCCGACGTTTCTACCCGGATCGTCAACCTGCCGCCGCCGCAAAACCAGTTCGGCATCGTGCTCGATGGGCTCGTTCAGTCCGCACCATTCTTCCAGGAGCCGATTCTGGGCGGAACAGCTTCCATTAGCGGTAACTTCACGAACCAGGAGGCCAAGGACCTCGCGAACGTCCTCAAGTACGGCGCGCTTCCGGTGAACCTCACTGTGGCAGAGGTGACGTCAGTGTCGCCAACACTTGGTGCTGACCAGCTCAAGGCAGGGCTCCTCGCCGGTGGACTTGGACTGCTACTCGTGGCGGTGTATTTGCTGTTGTACTACCGGGTTCTTGGCCTCGTGGCGGTGTCCAGTTTGCTGGTCGCGGCCCTGTTGACCTACGACATCTTCGTCATCCTGAGCCGTACCGTGGGTCTTGCTCTGACACTGGCCGGTGTCGCCGGAGCAATCGTCGCCATCGGTATTACAGCAGACTCGTTTGTCGTCTACTTTGAGCGAATACGTGACGATGTCCGGGAGGGTAAGTCACTCCGCGTTGCCTGCGAGACGGGCTGGTCCAAAGCGCGTAATACATTGCTTGCGGCTGACTTCGTGTCGCTGCTAGCCGCCGGGATCCTCTACTTCATCTCGATTGGAAACGTTCGCGGGTTTGCATTCGTCCTCGGACTTACCACGATCCTTGACGTCACCGTTGCGTTCATGTTCACAAGACCCCTGGTCGCCATCCTTGCTCGTAATCAGTGGTTCACCCGAGGTGGTCCGCTGACTGGAGTTAGTCCCGAACGACTCGGGGTCGAGCCAGGCCGGGAACTGCTCGAGGCGCGGGCTGCGCAGGCGAAGAAGAAAAATAAAGTTTCGGTGTCTTCCGGAGCAGATACGCCGGAATCCAAAGATGGAGATGATGCATAGTGGCGAAGAAGAGTTCACTCGCATCTCGCCTTTACCGGGGTGATGTCTCCTACGACATTGTCGGTAATCGCAAACGCTGGTACATGCTTTCTGGCGTCATTCTGTTACTCGCGTTGGTCGGTCTCTTCGGACGCGGACTCAACTTAGGTATTGAGTTTGAAGGGGGCGCTGAGTTCCAGGTGCCCTCCGCCAACTGCTCGGTCGAGCAAGTGCGTGACACCGCAACGACGGGTGGGGCGACGAACCCAATCGTCACGGAGCTTGGGGATACCCGTATCCGGGTGCAGACCGAGGAACTGTCCAGCGAGCAGAGCCAGCAACTGGTTCAGTCGCTGGCAACTACCTGTGACTCCACTCCCGCCGAAGTGAAGATCCAGCTTGTGGGATCGACCTGGGGTGGGGAGATCACCAATAAGGCTGTTCAGGGTCTCGTGATTTTCCTGATCGCGGTCACGCTGTTTCTCACGCTTTACTTCGAATGGCGGATGGCGGTTGCCGCCCTCGTCGCTCTGACACACGACGTCGTCATCACGATCGGTATCTACGCGCTCGTTGGGTTTGAGGTAACCCCTGCGACGGTCATTGGTTTGCTGACAATTCTGGGATTCTCTCTTTACGACACCGTTGTGGTGTTCGACAAGGTGAAGGAAAACACTAGAGGTCTCACCGCGCAGAGCAAGATGACCTATAGCGATGCGGCAAACCTGGCGGTTAACCAGACAATTGTCCGTTCGATCAACACCTCGATCGTTGCCCTGCTGCCGGTGGGAGCCATTCTCTTCGTCGGCGCTGGACTCCTGGGTGCAGGCACGCTCAAGGACCTCGCGCTCGCGCTGTTCATCGGGACGGCTGCGGGAACCTACTCGTCGATCTTCGTCGCCACGCCGTTCTTGTGCCAGTTGAAAGAGCGGGAACCACAAATGAAAGCTCTTGCCAGCCGAGTCGCAACCCGCCGTTCAGGTTTGGATCGTAAGGCTGCCGAAAGCGCCGGAAAACTGGCTGCGGCTGGCAGTGTTTCCGATGGGGAGGCAGGCGGCACAGCTGCCGGAACATCGGCGCCAGGGGCCACTGGTGGTACCACAGATGGCGCACGAAAGGAACGAAGCCACCGAAACCAACCGAAGAATCAGACTCGGAGTAAACGAGGAAAATCCTAACCGCGTGTCAGGTTCCTCCTTCCGTACACTGAGTTATCGGTCGTACGGCGGTTGCCCGCACTCGTGCCAGGATGGCTCTTGGCACGAAGTAGGGTGAGAGTGGATCGCCGATCTCAGGCGTAAGGAGGCAGCCATGGCGCAGGAAGTCACCAGTTCGCATCCCGATGCGCCCGGTACGACGCGCCGCCAGAGAGCCCTCGCACGCTTCTCCGGATCTCGTGGAACGCCGCCGGAGATTGAGCCGGTTCTGCGCAAGCTGAGGCAGTTCCATCCCAAGGCAGACCGGCAAATGGTTATTCGAGCCTACGAAGTGGCGGCTGACTCGCATAAAGAGCAGCTTCGGCGTAGTGGTGACCCCTACATCACTCATCCAGTGGCAGTGGCAGGGATCCTCGCTGAACTTGGTATGACGGCTCCGACCCTGGCAGCGGCACTGCTGCACGACACCGTTGAGGACACGCCGTATTCATTAGAGTCCTTGCGCGAAGATTTCGGTGACGAGATTGCTCGTCTCGTCGACGGTGTCACCAAACTCGACAACGTTAAGTACGGCGACGCCTCAACCGCTGAGACTGTCCGAAAAATGGTCGTGGCGATGGCTCGCGATATCCGCGTGCTCGTCATCAAGCTCGCTGATCGGCTCCACAATATGCGCACGATGAAGTACATGCCTCCAGACAAGCAGGAGTTCAAATCCCGCGAGACGTTGGAGATCTACGCACCTCTGGCACACCGCCTCGGGATGAACACAATGAAGTGGGAGTTGGAAGATCTAGCCTTCGAGACGCTCTATCCGAAGATGTTCGAGGAGATCGTTCGGCTGGTTCAGCAACGACAACCAAGCCGCGATAAATACTTGGCCTCTGTGATCGAGGCCGTCGAAGCCGATCTAGGTGGTTCTAAAATCAAGGCTAAGGTTGTTGGTCGACCGAAGCACTATTACTCGATCTATCAAAAAATGATCGTGCGCGGTCGGGACTTCGCCGATATCTACGATCTCGTTGGCGTCCGTATCCTCGTGGACTCGGTACGCGACTGCTACGCGGCGCTCGGGCTGGTCCATGCGCGCTGGAATCCGGTCCCCGGGCGATTCAAGGACTACATCGCGATGCCCAAATTCACGATGTACCAATCACTGCACACGACTGTTATAGGCCCCGAGGGTAAGCCGGTTGAGCTACAAATTCGTAGCTACGAGATGGACCGCTCGGCAGAGTTTGGGGTGGCTGCGCATTGGCGTTACAAGCAACCTGAGGTCGGCGGGAAGGTTGGCCCAGACGATATGGGCTGGTTGCGCCAACTGCTTGAGTGGCAGCGTGAGACTGAGGATCCCGCGGAGTTCCTCGACACACTTCGCTATGACCTGGCTAACTCCGAGGTCTACGTATTCACCCCTAAAGGTGACGTGATTGCCCTACCTGCGGGTGCGACACCGGTGGACTTCGCGTACTCAGTTCACACCGAAATCGGGCACCGCTGCGTTGGGGCCCGGGTTAACGGCAGCCTCGTCTCGTTGGAGTCCAAACTCGACAACGGCGACGTCATCGAGGTCTTTACTTCTAAAGCCGAGAACGCAGGTCCGAGTCGCGATTGGCTTTCGTTCGCAGCGTCACCACGGGCTAGAAATAAGATCAAGAGCTGGTTCTCCAAGGAACGTCGAGAAGAGGCCATTGAGTCGGGCAAGGACCAACTCACGCGTGCCATGCGCAAACAAGGATTGCCGATTCAGCGCCTCATGAGCACGGCGAACCTGCTACCGATTGCCCAAGATTTGCGGTACGCCGATATTACGGCGCTCTACGCTGCAATCGGGGATGGGCGCACATCCGCTGACAGCATCGTTAAGAGAATCGTCGAAGGGCTCGGGGGCTCTCAGGGTGCCGCAGAGGACGTAGCGGAGGACACGACTCCCGGCACGGCTAGCCGACGCCGAGCAGCCGGTACCGGCGATCCTGGAGTCATCGTTGGCGGCACAGACGACATCTTGGTGAAACTTGCTCGTTGCTGTACCCCCGTTCCGGGAGATGAGATCGTCGGATTTGTTACCCGCGGCTCCGGGGTGTCTGTGCACCGGGCAGCCTGCGTGAACGTACCCGCGCTCGGTCAAGACACCTCTCGGATGGTCGATGTCCAGTGGGCGCCAACGTCGAGCTCGGTATTCTTGGTCAATATTCAGGTAGAAGCACTTGACAGAGCGGCCCTGCTATCTGACGTCACTCGCGCACTTTCTGATCAACATGTCAACATCCTGTCGGCATCGGTAGCGACGAGCCGAGACAAGATCGCAATCTCACGTTTCTCTTTCGAAATGGCGGCTCCCAAGCACCTTGGATCGCTCCTGAAAACTGTCCGCGGAGTCGAGGGCGTGTACGACGTCTACCGCGTCTAGCTTCGTCGTTTCTGGTGTCGTCGAGTACCTGTTCCAGACTGAGTCTCGACCCGCACAGAGAACTAAGCGGAGTTAGCCGAGCTTTGAACTCGCTTGTTCCGCAACCGTGAGCATGGATTTCGCGCCAGCCAACGAATCCTCCGCCTTAGTGATTGCGGCCGTATTGCCCGCCTCCTTGGCTCGGTCAAGTTGACGCTGAAGCTTCTCGACCGTCTCTCGGAACCGAATTACCGTGTCACTAGCTCGGCCCTTCAGTTCTGGATTGCTCGCTTGCCACTTGTGGCTTTCGGCAGCTTTCACGGCATCCTCAACTTTACGGAGGCGCCCGTCGATGCGTCGAAGGTCATTACGTGGGACTCGTCCTGCCTTTTCCCATTTATCTTGGATAGCGTGTAGCGCCTTCTTCGTGGCGCGGATGTCCTTAACTGGCAATAACTTCTCGGCCTGCGTGAGGAGCTCATTTTTCACCGCTAAGGCTTTGGTCTCATCCTCGTTGCGGGCCGCGTATTGTTCATTTCGTGCTACAAAGAAGACATCTTGGGCTGCTCTAAATTGCGCCCACAGCTTGTCATCGTCTTTACCAGCCCGTCCGGCCTTCTTCCATCGATCCATGAGGTCCCGATAGGCCTGAGTCGTCTTCGCCCAATCTCGAGACTCGCTAAGTTCCTTGGCCTGATCGACAAGGGCTCGCTTTGCGGTTTTCGCCTTATCGCGGGTCGCATCGAGTTCGCCGTAGTGAACACGGCGGGCTTTATCGAACGTCGTGCGCGCAGCCGAGAGGCGCTTCCACATCTCATTTTCTTTGCCACGATCAGCGCGCGGAATTGCTTTCCACTCATCGATGATCACCTTGAAGCGTTCAGTGCTGACCTTCCATGCGTGGGAATCGGCGAGCCCCTCAGCCTCGGCCACGAGAGCCTCCCGGGTAACCAGTGACTCATCTTTCGCGGCACTTTTGGCTTCGCTCAACGCTTCTTTTTTTACCTTAACTAGGACCTCGAGCTGACCGATTCGGGCAACTAGAGCCGCCATATCA
>JBLHZE010000068.1:0-9501 GCA_047631015.1 Actinomycetes bacterium | reverse complement strand
TTAAGCGGGACCGGTCAGGTCGTTGCCTCGGCCTACGGTGCCCTCGACCTGATCGACCTGCCCGCCGGGCAAGGATTCACCATCGATACAGGTCATTTGGTCGCCTATGACGCAGGGATGGATGTCAAGATCCGTAAAGTCAGTAAGGGCTGGATCACGTCGGCAAAGACTGGCGAGGCATTGGTTATGGACATCCAGGGTCCGGGTCGGGTCTGGACACAAACCCGTAACCAGCAAGATCTGGTCGAATGGCTGACCTCCGTGCTGCCGTTTTCCCGCAGCTGATCAGCGGTTTTTGTCGGCCCCGGAGCTCAGTCCGAGTCGACCAGCGCCGGTGATCGCTGCCACCTGCCCATCGAGCGTTGTCACTGCTGCATGCCCATCCGACTTCTCCTCGGATGCCGCCTGCACCCTTACGCTATATGCATGATTGCTGCAGAGAGGAGCAGCGATAGGTTGGGTGCACGAGACCGGGCGCCCACTGCCCAAATTGTCCGCGCCAACTCGTCCAGGAGCAGGTATGAGCACTGAGCACCTCGACGTATTGATCGTGGGCGCGGGTTTGTCAGGAGTCGGGGCTGCGTACCGAATTCAAACGATGTGTCCCAACAAGAGTTACGCGATCCTTGAGGGTCGTGCCGACTTGGGTGGGACGTGGGATCTCTTTCGATACCCAGGTATTCGCTCCGACTCGGATATGTTCACGCTCGGTTATCCATTCGCGCCCTGGACCGGCGAGAAGTCGATCGCAACCGGCTCAGACATCCTGAACTACATCAAGGAGACTGCGGAGAAGCACGGAATTGACCGCCGCATTCGCTACAACCACCGAGTCGAGTCCGCTAGCTGGTCATCTGACGACGCGCGATGGACTGTTGATGTCAGCCGCGGCGAACAAACCGAAACCCTGACATGCAACTTCCTCTACTTGTGCTCCGGCTACTACAGCTACGAGAAGGCACATACCCCGGACTTCCCTGGTATCGAGAACTTCGGCGGCGACATCGTTCACCCGCAACGGTGGCCCGACGATCTGGACTACACCGGAAAGAAAGTGATTGTCATTGGCAGTGGCGCCACGGCTGTCACCCTCGTTCCCGCAATGGCTGATCAGACGGCTCACATCACGATGCTTCAGCGTTCGCCAAGCTACATCGCGGCGCTACCTGCGACCGATCCAGTAGCAGATAAACTGCGCGAAATTCTGCCCGGCCAATTTGCCCACAGCATCGTGCGGGTCAAGAATGCCGCGCTCAACCAAGGGCTCTACCAATTTTGCAGGCTCGCACCGAATCTTGCGCGCAAGCTATTACAAGCTGGGGTGGAAAAAGAGGTCGGTTCCTCCATCGCCATCGATCCCAACTTCACGCCGACATACAACCCCTGGGATCAGCGACTGTGCATGGCGCCTGATGGCGACTTGTTCGAGGCGATTAAGGCGAGGAAAGCATCTGTCGTCACTGATCGGATCTCCCGCTTCACGACCGACGGGGTCGAGCTGGAATCAGGGATGACCCTTGATGCCGACATCGTCATCACTGCTACCGGGTTGGAACTGGTCGCTTCAGGGCAGATCGATATGACCGTCGATGACGAGGAAATAGAAACCGGTTCCGGCGTCGTTTACCGAGGTCTCATGTCCAGCGATATTCCCAACTTCGCGTGGTGCGTCGGCTACACGAACGCATCATGGACCCTTCGAGCTGATCTGTCGTCTCGCTTTGTCTGCCGATTCCTCACCTACCTAGATAGGCACGACTACGACTACGGAGTGCCCTACATCAGTGATCCAAAAATGGAGCTCCGCCCGATCCTGGATCTCACATCCGGATACGTGCAGCGAGTCATTAGCTTCCTACCAAAACAGGGAACAAAATCGCCGTGGCTCCTGCGCCAGAACTACTTCATCGACTCGCTGTCTGTGAGATTTGGGCGCATCGATCGTAATATGCGCTTTGGCCGCAAGCGGCGCGTCCCGTCTCGGACCTCGGTCACAGCCACTGAGCCTCCCGCGCGACTTCTCGCCTAATCGTCACTCGTCAATCGCGGCCGGAAACCGGTCGAAGCGCGAGATGAAAGACCCGGAGCGACTGGGAGTGCTGTCGGTACAGGCGGGTAGTGTCGCCCCATGACAAATGCGATAGTCGCCGAAGACCTCGTCAAGGTCTACCGATCCCGACGTGGATCCCAGGAAGTACGCGCCCTCGATGGCGTGAGCTTGACCGTTCCTGAGGGCACCGTCTTAGGCCTGCTCGGGCCAAACGGAGCGGGCAAGACCACGGCAGTGCGTATCCTGACCACGCTGCTCAGGCCCGATAGTGGCTACGCCACGGTTTCCGGGTTCGACGTTGTGAAGCAGTCCAAGGATGTTCGCCGGATCATGGGTCTTTCCGGGCAGTACGCGGCTGTTGATGAGAACCTGACCGGCTGGGAGAACTTGTACATGTTCGGCCGGTTGTACGAGCTACCCAAGGCGGAGACGAAAAAGCGTGTCGGTGAACTTCTCGAGCAGTTCAACCTGTCCGATGCCGGTGATCGAACGATCAAGACGTACTCAGGCGGCATGCGCCGACGTCTCGACCTTGCTGCTGCTCTTATTGGCAATCCCAATGTGCTGTTCCTAGACGAGCCAACGACCGGACTGGACCCTCGGAGCCGCCTAGCCATGTGGGATGTGATTCGCAGCCTGGTAAGCGCCGGTACAACTCTGTTGCTGACCACGCAGTACCTCGAGGAAGCTGACGAACTCGCCGATCGCATCGCGGTTGTCGATACCGGAAAAATCATCGCCGAGGGTACCGCCGATGAGCTCAAGGCCGAGATCGGCGGCGAGCGCGTTGAGATCATCATCAGCGATGCTGACCGCATGGACGAGGCCCATCGACTGCTGTCTGTGGTGAGCACCGGCGACGTCCAGATCGATAAACGAACACGAAAAGTCATCTCTCCGACCGCGGGTGGTTCTCGCCGAGTACTTGAGGCCGCAAAGATTCTGGACGACCAGAACATCGAGATCGAAGACATCGCTCTTCGCAGACCGAGCCTGGACGATGTCTTCTTGAATCTCACCGGACGCAAAGCTGAAGAAGTCACCGTTGAGGACGGGGACCCAGCATGAGGACTATCGAATCAGAACTCAATATCAGCGAAGGTGACGCCGCATGAGCGTGATGGAATCCGGCCCCGTATCTGACGCATTCATCATCACCTGGCGCAACCTCAAGCGCATTCCCCGCATCCCCGAACTCGCGATCTTTGCCATTTTGCAATCGATCATGTTCGTCCTGTTGTTCGCTTTCGTCTTTGGTGGTGCGATCCCACTTCCTGACGGCGGAAACTACCGAGAATTCCTCATGCCGGGAATCTTTGTTCAGACCATTGCCTTCGCCTCCGCAACCACTGCGATCGGCATGGCTGATGACATGGGCAAGGGGCTGATCGATCGTTTCCGGTCTCTGCCGATGGCGCGCTCGGCCGTCCTCACTGGCCGAACGTTGGCTGATGTCATCTACCAAGCCGGGATTCTCGTCGTCCTAATGCTCGCCGGACTTGCTGTTGGTTGGCGGGTGAATAACGGAGCTGAGAAGTTTCTACTCGCCGTCCTATTGCTCTTGAGTTTCGCCTACGTCATGGCGTGGATCGGGGTCTGGATTGGGCTATCGGTTCCAAACACTGAGACTGCCCAGCAGCTCACATTCGTCACAATCTTTCCGCTGACATTCATCTCTAACGTCTTTGTGCCACCTGAGTCCTTGCCCGCGATTCTGCAGCCAATTGCCGAATGGAACCCCGTCAGTACGCTAACTGCGTCCTGCCGGGAGCTGTTCGGCAATCCCAATCCCAATATCGGCGATGGAATCCCCAGTCAGTATCCGATTGCGGTGACGATTGGCTGGGCTATTCTTCTTGTGGCGGTGTTCGCTCCACTGGCTGTACGGAAATACCGCAACACCAGTCGCTAGATCAGTCCCGAACCAGGCTGGGGAAGTAAATATTCGGCCGCAAGTGGGGACGAATCTGGGCCTGGAACGAATCCGCGCTAGTTCGGTGCGCCAGCCGTTCCTTCTGCCACCGGCAGGTCACGACGTGTGGGCGTACCAGGCGGCCCCTCGGATACGTACGGACTGCCAGCAATGCGGACACGACCAAGCATCACGTTCGTGGCTTTGCTGATTGCGTACCAGTACAGCGATCCGGCAAGGAGCGAGGCAACGAGCCCGAGCCAACCAAGAGCGCCGAAAAGCGGATACACCTGGTAGTGGGTGAGGTAGATGCCCAGCGATGCGGTCGCGAGCATCGCGAACAGTGGGATAAGAGCGCGCGGCAGCTGTATACGCGGGATCCACATAAGTACCGCCACCCCAATTAGGAAGACCGTCGCCCGCACAGAATGATCAAAGTAGAAGGAACAGATCCCCAGCGCCGCAAGAAATAGGGTTACCTGCCAGATCCAACTCTTGTTGCGCATCGCTGCGACCGTCAGCCCAAGTGCAAACATCCACGCAGTCACGGCCGGAGTGAAGAACTCCCCCGGCCCTTGCGTGGGACGGTCAATAAGTAACAGCCAGCCGATTGCCACAACGAGCAATGTGATCCCGACGTACTCGGGCCGACGTTGCCAGACCCGCCAGATACTGGGGACAGCGACGATGAGCGCCGTCATCAGAATGCAGACCAAGGCAGCCTCTAAGAACCAATACCGCCATTCAGGACTGTCGACCGGAGAACCCACAAGGTTGTTGACAAGCAGGACAGACGCACCGTATTCCGAAGCAATGAGCCAGACCGGAATGAGCCATACCAGGACAGGAATAAGTAACCTGACAACAGACCTCGAAACGCTAGAAATAAAGAGTCTGCGAGTCGGTGATGCAAGCTGAAATTGCGCAAGATTCAGGCCCACAACGACCAGTAGGAGGTGAGCTCCCCCTACGATTTCTATCACGTCGATATGCGAGCCAACGATGAGCACGATCGCGATCGCTCGCAACACGACGGTGCTCTCAACCGGAGCGAAGACGCGGGTCCATGCTCGCGCAGGTCGGCCCATCCGCGGTTGATTCGCGGAAGCAAGCTCAGCTATCGAATGGTGCTGCCACCCAGTCGGCAGCATCACCCCATCGCGCTGTAGCCGGGTTGATACAGCCACGTAGCTCAAACTGTCTCCATGCAAGGAGACGAATGAGGCTGATACAGCCGGAGTGTGCGATAGCTGCAGAACGTCGCGATACGCCTGTTGGACAGCGACCGTCACGTCTTTGCGCTGCGGCTCGCCCACATTATCCGGCAACCCCTCCTCGGTGTTATTAAGCGGCAAAGTACCTACATCGGAATCGGCGAGTGTCTCTAGTAAAAGGTGAGCCGCTGCAGTATCCACCTTGCCACTGCTCGTGCGCGGTAGTTCTGGGCACACCTGGATTGCCATGGCGGCAGGCGGCAGTCCTGTGAGCTCAGCGATGATCCCCACCAACTGAGGGTCAAGATGTCTCGCCTCGATCAACACGCCGAACCGATCGTTCACACACGTGATAGCCGCGTCGACACCCAAACCCCGCAGTTCGCTGGCAACGGCGGCCGCATCTATGCGCAGTCCGCACACCTTGAGGAAGTCTTTCCGCCGACCGCATACCTGGAGAAAGCCATCGATGACCCGCCCCAGATCTCCCGTCCGAAGCTCGCGTACCTCGGCCGATCGACGCAGATCCTCTCGGACTAGTGCGTAACCCATCATGACGTTCGGTCCGGCGTAAATGATCTCGCCGACTCCTGGACGATCATCTAATGTCTCATCGATCCAAAATCTGCCTGTTGGGACCGGCTTTCCTGTCCGTTCGGGCTCGTAGTCATCCGGGGCAAGAACTGCCATTCTTGCCGTTGCCTCGGTCTGCCCGTACATGGTGACGAAGGAAATCCCAGCTGCGTAGGCAGCAGTCCGCCAGCGTCGTTGTTCAGCGTCAGACACTGCGCCGCCAGCCACTGTCACGAGGCGCAAACTCGATGTGTCTTCGAATCCCCAACTCACCGAATCGAGCAAGCGTAATGTGTAGGGCACTGTCGCCAAGGTTGTTGGTCTTATGCGATCGACAGTGTCCCAGAAGCAGCGATCGGCGACGGAGTGCGCGGACAGATGGATTGATCCGCCAGCCAGGAGGTGGGAGTTCAGCACTGATAGCCCGTAGCAGTAGTGCAGGGGCAGCGTGGTGAGTGCCCGATCGCTCGCGGTCAAGCCCAAGGTAGTGACGATGTCTTGTGTGTTCGACTCGAGGTTCTGTTTTGAGATGCGGACAAACTTCGGCGAACCGGTCGCTCCAGACGTGCTAAGCAGGAGTCGCAGATCTGAGTGCATGTCCGGGGCTATTGCGCCCGTGCGTTCCCAGCCCAAAGTCCCCGCGACAACGGTCGGTACGTACTCCGACTGCACGCGGGCAACCAGCTTGTCTTGTTCGGATCCAACGACGATTCCGACATGTCCACCGATCACACAGGCGAGGTAGGAAATCACCGCTTCAATACTCGAATCCATGTGGAGTAGGACGAGTTGTCGCTCACCCCACTCCCGGGATCGGTCACGCGCCTGCGCCGCCAGCTGGCTGTAGGTTAAGGATCGCGCCGAATCAGTGACAGCGATCTCGTCGTTAGATCCACCCAGCGGCCAGAAGCTGCGTATTCCGCGGCCTGGATCCGTCTGAATTGGCTCGACAGTGGGCGCGAAGCCGTAGGTAGTAGACATCTCTGGGTCAGACTCTCGAGAGCTCGAAGCTGGCTGGCGTGCGACTACACCTCACGTCGCCAATGACCTCGATGACGCTGTCATTGGTGATCATGAGACTCCTCAGTCGAAATACTCTGCCGCTTGCCGCCGGGGCCAGCTGTTTTTTATCGACTCCGACTATAGTTAGGTTAGCCTTACCTAATCGAGTTGTGTTGGGCGGCCTAGTACTTCCGGGCTGGTCATTTTTGGACAGATCACCAAAGGATCTTTAGCGCGAGCTGCGTACGCCTGCAGCGACTCGAACGACTGACCCCTACTCGATCCAATGCGAACAGTCATGGCGCAACCCAATTATGCCGAACTGATTGTCCGACGCGCCTGCAATTAATCCTCAGATCGGCCGCTGCATATGCCAATATCGGGCACAGCACAACCTAGGAATAGTTAGATTCATGAATCGAATTGGGGAACATTGTGAGCTCTCTTCAGTCGACGAACGGCACCGAGTACCCCTTACGTCTCATAATTGACTACCCGCAGCGGATGAGTCGCGTGACAACCCTGTTTCGGCTAATTTTGGTCATCCCGATCATTGTCATCCTCGGCATTGTCTCGGCACAATCGACCTCCACCTATGTCACCTCCGCGGGCGCGCAGATTACCCAGACAAGCGCTGGCATTCTTGGAGCATTGTTCCTAGCTCTGGTATTTATGTTGTTATTTCGGAAGCGATATCCACGTTGGTGGTTCGCGTTTCTACTGGAATACACCCGTTTCGCTCAACGCGTGGCTGCCTACATCTTTCTGCTCACCGATCAGTATCCCTCTACAGAAGATCAGCAGACCGTTCATCTGGACGTCGACTACCCGGAGGTTGAGCGCCTCAACCGGGGGCTCCCACTGGTGAAATGGTTCCTCGCTACTCCGCACTACATCGTGTTGGCCTCACTTGGTCTCGCTGTTTTATTTATCACGATCGTCGCCTATTTCGCCATCGTCATCACCGGGAGGTATCCGCGGGTCATGTTCGACTTCGTCGTCGGATTCTCTCGCTGGGCGCAGCGCGTAAATGCCTATGCATTTCTGCTGGTGACCGATAAGTACCCACCGTTCAGCCTGCGCTAAAAGCTGTCAGTCTGAGCGTTCATTAACCTGCGTCGGCTTTAACTAATTGCTATTTTTCGTTCAGTGCCATGAGGTCGTGGAGCTTGTCGGTCTCCGCTTGTGTCCAACCCTCGGGAGCAATCAGCGACGCCCAGGCATTGGTCTGATTCTCTCCGTACCAATGCCCATGACCGGCGGGGTATCCCGTGCTCGTCATCATGTCAGCAGATATCTGTAAGAAGGTAAGGATCGGGATCCACGACAACTCGGGGAGCACGTCGCGACCACGTTCCTCCATGAGCCAGTCCGGCTCAGTGAAAAGCAAGTCTGGGGACCACCAGACGATCGGGTCCGAGGCATGTTGCAAGTACAGGGCACGCGGCTTATTCCACGGCGTAGGCGGGTTGTCTACATCGGACGGAATCCCCGCGAAGCGCAGATCTTCACCGTCTTGAAAAACGGGCAATATCTCCGGACTGCCCGGATCTCGGTTGTCGACATACCGCTTCCATAAGTCGTTGCTGTTCGGCGGGCCTATGAATAGCGCTGCATCCGTACGGTTTTGGATGTCCGACAATCCACTAAACGCGGCTTCTGCGCCAAACGAACCTAAGCTCTCACCAAAGACAACCAATGTTGGGCGCTGGTCCGCGGGCAACTCGTTCCAGACTGCGTACACCGCGTCAAAGAGGGTGATTCCAGCCTCTTTGGCCTTGTCCTTGTCCACCAAAAACGACAACCAGCTTGGCAAGTAGGAGTACTGAGTCGCGACGATCGCGGTGTCACCGTTGAACATGTACTCGAGCGGATCCACCGCCTGTTCATCGACCCATCCGGTACCAGTAGTGGTTCCGACCGCCAAGAGCTCTCGATCAAAAGCCCCCATCGCGAGCAAATCAGCCACAGCCAACTCCGCTCGCGTATTAGCGTCGCCGGTCTCAATCCCGGCATATACCCGGATCGGTTCCGCAGCTGGCGGCTTGGCGGAGAAGTCCGCAAGCTCGGTTGGTTTGGTTACGCCGCCAATAAAGTCCCGCCCCTTTCGGCCAAGACTTTCCCACGTCATCGCCGAGTCGGGCCCGCCGCTGGTGAACTCGGTATCCGGATTGACGGTGCCCTCGGATGTATTTCCGTTGCTGCTCTTGAATAGCTCCTCGGTGACGCTCAACGCGCCGGACAACAAGACACCGTTTACTGCGACTACCGTGATCACTCCCGCCAAGATGATCCCTAGCGCCCGACCTGTTCGCGCTGGCATCCACCGGCCAAAGAATCGACCGAGGGATCGCGCTCCCCGACGAATGAGCCGGGACAACCCGATGAAAATGAACGCAAATAACGCCGAGACCACAATCGTCACGGGAAACCACAACCAGTTTGGCGCCGCTGTTTCCATGAGCTCAAACAGGTCACTTTGTAACTGAAAGGACCTCAACAACATCAGAAGTCCCGTTACCAGGACAACTATCGATAGCGCTTTCCAGAGGATTCGCATACTCCGGTCGCTGGGATAACGCTCAGTGAACTGGCGCACGAACCAGCCCACGAGGACACCCAGGCCATAGCCGATCGCAATTGCTACGCCGGTAACCAAACCTTGAACGATCCCAGATCGCGGCAAGAGCGAGGGCGTCAGGGACAACAGCATTACGACCCAAGCACCAACCGCAGCAGCGAACGGGATT
>JBLHZE010000067.1:0-9582 GCA_047631015.1 Actinomycetes bacterium | reverse complement strand
TTCAGCGTTGCTTTCGTGTCGGCAACGCCCTCCTCCACATTTTCCAGCACGGTCTTGTCCGGATCAAGCTCGGGCTCCTGCAACAAAATCCCCACAGACGCGCCCGGCGCCAGGATCGCATCACCATTAGACGGCTGATCAAGTCCAGCCATGATCTTGATCAGACTCGACTTACCTGCACCGTTCGGTCCGACCACGCCAATTTTGGCGCCAGGGAGAAACGAGAGAGTGACATCATCGAGGATGACCTTGTCGCCATGTGCTCGACGAGCCTTGCGCAACGTATATATGTATTCAGCCACGTTGAGTAAGAGTAGTAAGCGCCATGTGGCGTACCTACGCCGCGTCCGAAGCGGCCCCCTCAAGAGCACCAGACCCACTCGCAGCGCACCGCTCGAATCGACTCCGACCGCGAGCTAGGTCGTGACCAATCGAGTTCGCGCTGATCTCCGCAATCGCACCGTGGCTGCCATCATCACTTCGCCACTCCCGAACGCGCAATTTGCCCGACACAACCACGGGATCGCCGCGCCGAATGCTCTCCTTCACGTTGTCTGCAAGGTTTCGCCAGCTCAATACGGTGAAGAACGACGGCTCAGCATCGACGAACCGATTCGTCGTTCGATCAAACCTTCGCTCCCTAACGAGGATTCGAAAGCGTGCACTTCCGTGCCCATCTTGCGACTGCACATACCGAACATCACTCACAACTTTACCGATGAGCACCACGCTGCTGTTGTTCATATCTCCCCAAGATTCTCGTTGACACTAAGCCGATGTCTGAAAAAAGACTCTGGTCGAAATAGTCGAGAACCGAAATGCCACCGCACACTCTTGTGGATACCGGGATGGGGAAGTTGTCGTTGTGGAAGAAGGCCACACACGCCGCGAGAAGCCTCACCACAGTGCACCCCCGGAAGGAATCGAACCCTCACGCATGGGGTAGAAACCCACTGCTCTATCCGTTGAGCTACGGGGGCCGGACGAAATAGCGCGTCGGCGAACGCAATGCTACCGCGACCCATTGCGCAAGCAATCCAGGAGAGCCCGGGACCCTCCGCTAGATTGCCGAGCGAGTTGCAATCTCGGCCGGAATCGCGCTCGACCGATTCTCTTGTAGTCAGCCATCGGACCTCCCACGAAACGGGCGGCGGCCAGCAAACGGGTCAGCGTATCCGCGCCTACGGCACCGAACAGTCGTGGCCGGGGTTGCGTGGTCGCACATCTGCGATCAGCTAGTGCCGACGCGGGCGTCTACCAGGACTTCCCAGCCCAAGCCGGGCCCGAAAGCGATCCTCGAGCTGCTTAACTTTGCGGCGGCGAGTATGAATGAGCTGGGAGCGCTGACCTCGAACGATCATCTTGTCATCGCCCATCGCGCGGCCGAGGGCCTCGACCGCCACACCTCGCAACGCACGGACTAGCTCGGCATCTACCACCTGTTGAGAGTAGGCAGCCAAAGCCACCCAATGCGCGAACGACACAGCTGGAATAACCGTGCCCGCTTGTGGACTGAACGAAAACCTTCTTCTTGGTCTTGACCCACGTCGTGCGCTCGAGTTTCGGTTGCCCTGATGTCCGGTGGTCGGCGCAGATTAAGTACCACCACCCGGGTGTCCACAGGTCCGACGCAGAGACCGCACACGCCTCGCCTAAAGTGCAGGGGTGGCTACTGATGACCGACTCGTTTGGGTCGACTGCGAAATGACCGGCCTGAGCCTGACTGACGATGCCCTCATTGAGGTCGCATGTGTTGTGACGGATTCAGAACTCAACGAGCTCGATGCGGGCGTCTCGGCGGTCATCCGACCACCGGCAGCGGCGATGGAACAGATGAGTGACTTCGTCCGGAATATGCACGAGGAGTCCGGACTCATCCTGGAGCTGGACGATGGTCTGACGATGGCGCAGGCCGAGCAGATTGTCCTGACCTACCTCAGGTCGCACCTCGGCGAGGATGCTCGCGCACCGCTGGGCGGATCGAGCGTCTACGTTGACCGCGGATTCCTCGCTCGCGATATGCCCGCCTTCAACGATGCGCTGCACTACCGATTACTCGATGTGTCGAGTTTTAAAGAGGTCGTTCGGCGCTGGTACCCGAAGGTCTACTACTCAAGCCCAGACAAACATGGCGGCCACCGAGCGATGGCTGATGCACGCGAGTCAATCGCGGAGCTGCGCTACTACCGCGAAGCGGTACTCGTTCCGCCCCCGGGCCCCGATACCTCAACTGCCCGCGAGATAGCTGCTCGCCATGTCCTTACCGACCTCGCTTAAGATTCCAATCCGTCGGATTGATCAACAGCGGGTCCGCTAGCACCGGGTGTTAGTACAGAGCGTTCGCCAGCGCGGTCCGCGCCGCCGCGACGTCCGGATCTTGATTCCCGACGAGCTCAAAAAGACTAACGAGGTGCTCTCGGGCTGCTTTGCGTTCATCGCCGCTCGTCACCTTCACCGTTGCGATCAGCCGTGAGAATCCGCCCTGGGCATCACCACCTTGCAGAGTGAAATCAGCTGCCAGAATCGCCGCCGTGACGTCGGTCGGATCCGCATCTGCCGCCGCGAGCGCCTCGGACTGATCATGACCGGTGGTTCGCCGCATCAGCGCAACCCGCGTGAGCCCAGCGGTCGCGTCCGGATCAGCCGGGAGTCGGGTCAGGATATCTTTGTAGGCAGCCTCGACCGCATCCCAGTCCCCCGCCTCGAATGCGTCGAATGCCACGTCGAAGCCAGGGTCGTCAGCAGGCTCTTGGGTACTGGCATCCGCGGCCTCATCGGCCTCATCGGACTCATCGGGATCCGTGTCGGCCGTAGCCGATTCCACCCCAGCGACGCCATTCTCTGCGGCGACGTTGATGAGCTCATCGATGATCTGCCGAATCTGCGCTTCGGGCATGGGGGTTTGAAAGAGCGGGACCGGCTGGCCTTTGATCAAAGCAATGACGGTTGGAATCGCCTGGACCTGAAAGGCCTGACCGATACTCGGTTCAGCCTCCACGTTGACCTTGGCAAGCACCCATTTACCGGCACCCTCCTGCGCCAACTTCTCCAGAATCGGCGATAGCTGCTGACTGCCTGGACTACTAGGGGCCCACAGGTCCACGACAACCGGGACCTCAAACGAGCGATCGATCACCTCAGCCTGGAAGTCAGCGACAGTCACGTCAACGATTGAACCGGCAGTCGCAGCGAATGCTTCTGGATTTGCCGCTCGCTGTTCGGCCCGCTCCTGGGCAAGCTTCTGTTGTTCTCTGGCCTGGGCGAGAGCCGCGAGATCAACCGCGCCACGCGCTGAAAAACCTGCCGGATTTGCTGCTGGACTATTGGGGGGAACCTGCGCACTCATAAGGACATTCTGCCAGCCATTGCCCGCGGTCGAGTCGTTTACCCGGCGTACGAGCGCTGTTTGCACCCGCAGTAGCGATCTCTTACCCTCGTGCGGGATCCTGATACTCGGCCCATTCGTCGCGCAGAACACCGCAGATTTCGCCGAGGGTGGCCTCTGCGCGAACCGCTTCCAGCATGACCGGAACCATGTTGGTCGTCCCGTTGGCGGCAACTCGCAACGCATCCAGCGAATCGCCTAGCGCTACCGAATCGCGGTTGAGGCGCCGCTGCGCCAGGGCCTCGACCTGGGCGCGCTCAACCTCGTGCGAGACCCGCATGATCTCTAATGGTTCGTCCAGCGAGTGGGTGTGAATAGTGACGCCAACCTGGTGCTTCTCTCCCTTCTCCAGGGCGACTTGGTAGGCAAATGCGGAGTCGCCAATCTCGGAGGTGAACCATCCGTCGTCTATACCTCGCAGAATCCCGGCCGTCATCGGCCCAATGGGATGGTCCTTGTTGTGATCACCGAGTTCGAGGATCCGAGCGAAGATCGCCTCCGCGTCAGCTTCGATCTTATCGGTCAACGCCTCGACGTACCAGGAGCCCCCAAGCGGATCAGCAACGTTGGTCACGCCGGTCTCCTCCATGATGACCTGCTGGGTTCGTAGCGCGATCTGCGCTGCCTTCTCACTGGGCAACGCGAGCACCTCATCCAACGCATTCGTGTGTAGCGAGTTCGTTCCGCCCAGAACTCCGGCCAACGCCTCAATCGCCGTTCGCACCACGTTGTTCTCTGGCTGCTGGGCCGTCAGGGATACCCCGGCTGTTTGCGTGTGAAAGCGCAACCACTGGGCCTTCTCATCAGTCGCGCCGTACACATCCCGCATCCAACGCGCCCAGATCCTCCGCGCTGCCCGGAACTTGGCGATCTCCTCGAAGAAGTCCAGGTGGGCATCGAAGAAGAACGACAAGCCGGGTGCGAACTTGTTGACATCCAACCCGCGTGACTTTCCGAGCTCGACGTAGCCGAACCCGTCGGCGAGGGTGAACGCCAACTCCTGCGCGGCCGTCGCTCCGGCCTCCCGAATGTGGTAGCCGGATACCGAGATCGGCTTGTACCGCGGCATATTCTCGTCGGTGTACTCCATGAGATCGCCGATGAGGCGCAGGTGTGGCTCGGGCGGGAAGATCCATTCCTTCTGCGCGATGTACTCCTTGAAGATGTCGGTCTGCAAGGTGCCGTCAAGCTGGGAGGGCTCGAAACCCTGCCGCTGCGCCGAGGACACCATCATGCAAAAGATCGGAACTGCGGGACCGTTTATCGTCATCGAGGTCGTCACGTCGCCGAGTGGAATATCGCTGAAGAGCGCATCAGTATCGGCGACCGAATCGATCGCTACCCCGCAGTGTCCGACCTCTCCCAGCGCCCGCCTGTCGTCACTATCGCGGCCCATCAGCGTTGGCATATCGAAGGCCACCGACAGCCCGTCGCCGCCGGCGGCGAGGATCATCTTGTATCGCTCGTTGGTCTGCTCAGCATTACCGAAGCCAGCGAACTGTCGGATCGTCCAGTTCTTGCCGCGGTACCCGGTCGCGTGCAGACCACGGGTGAACGGGTACTCCCCTGGCCATCCAATTCGCTCGAACCGCTCGACGTCCTGGCCCGTGGGAGGACCGTAGACCGGCTCGACCTCTTCGCCGGAAAGTGTCGTAAAGTCCGCGTCGCGCACCCTCCCTTTAGCCACCGATTCATCGAACCGGAACTGCCAACGCTGCCGACCTGCCTCAATGTCGCGGGAATCCATATCCGCCAGAGTACCTACTCCACAGGATGGGCGAACCGGGCGACGTAGAAGCCGATTTTCCCACCGACTGACGGATCGCAGTGAACGACCAGAGGGAGCGAGTTAGGCGATGCTACCGAGGAGCTGGTCGGCGGCCGTGTAGGGGTCGAGGGTTCCGGCGACGACTTGGCCGGCCAAGTCTCGGATGCGATCGTCAGTGCCAACATCGCCGAGGCGCCGGCGAATCCCAGCAAGCGCGATGGCTTCTACCTCTTCGGCAGCTCGGGTAGTGCGACGTTTGGCGAGCTCGCCAGATTCCGATGCCCACTGGTAGTGCTCGGCAATCGCTTCGAGTTCTTCCTGAATACCCTCGCCGCGAGAGGCAACGGTCTTTAAGACTGGTGGGCGCCAGGCACCCTCGGGCCGGTCCGCGAGCTGGATCATGTGCCGTAACTCCCGAGAGGTTGCACTCGCCCCATCCCGGTCGGCCTTGTTCACCACGAAGATGTCGCCAATCTCTAGAATGCCAGCCTTCGCTGCCTGGATCCCGTCACCCATTCCTGGCGCTAGCAAAACGATCACCGTATCGGCTACTCCGACAACCTCGATCTCGGACTGACCAACCCCAACCGTCTCAAGCACGATGACATCGAATCCAGCCGCATCGAGCACGCGAAGAGCCTGCGGTGTGGACCAAGACAGTCCGCCCAGGTGCCCACGCGAGGCCATCGATCGGATGTAGACGCCAGGATCGGAGGCATGATCCTGCATTCGGATCCGGTCACCAAGTAGCGCACCCCCACTGAAGGGTGACGATGGGTCAATAGCGAGCACACCGACTCGTTTTCCCTGCCGGCGAAGCAGCGTCACAAGTGCAGAGGTCGACGTCGACTTCCCGACACCAGGGGACCCGGTAATCCCCAAAACGTGAGCATGGCCGGTGTGCGGCATGAGGGCAGCCATCACCTCTCGCAGCTGCGGTGAGGCATCCTCCACGAGGGAGATCAGCCGCGCAATCGCGCGTGGCTGGCCCTCCCGAGCAGCCGAGATTAATTCGGTGACGTCCTGAGTTCTGGCCATGGTCACAACGACTTTCGTACGGATACGATGATTCGAGGTTCGGTTACTGAGCCGGCCGACGAAGAAGCAGGGCGGAACCTTGGCCGCCGCCGCCACAAAGGGCCGCCGCACCGAGTCCACCACCGCGACGCTTCAGCTCAAGCGCGAGGCTGTACGTGATCCGCGCGCCGGACATTCCCAGCGGATGTCCCAGGGCAATCGCTCCACCATGCAGGTTGACCATCTCGTCGGAGAAACCGAGCTGTTTGCCGGAGACGAGCCCCACAGCGGCAAATGCCTCGTTGATCTCAGCGACATCGATCTCCGACGGGCTCACGTCGGCCTTCTTGCAGGCCTGCTCGATTGCCAGAGCTGGTTGGGCGTGCAGGGAGGGGTTATCCGGGCCGGCAACATTTCCACTAGCAACAATCTCGGCGAGCCACGGTAGGCCCAACTCTTCAGCTTTCTGCTTACTCATAACCACGACAGCACATGCACCGTCAGATATCTGCGAGGCAGAACCCGCCGTGATCGTTCCCTGACGGTCAAATGCCGGCCGCAGCTCGCTCAGCGACCCCGCCGTCGTCTCGGCCCGGACACCTTCGTCGTGCGTGAAGATCTTGGGATCGCCCTTACGCTGCGGGATCTCGACCTCAACGATCTCTTCGTCGAAGACTCCGTTTCCGGCAGCAACCGCAGCACGCTGATGTGAACGAGCCGCGAACTCATCCTGCTCTTCACGAGTCAGTCCGTAGAGGGAGTTGTAACGCTCCGTACCCTCACCCATCGCGCACTCATCGAAGGCACAGGTCAGGCCGTCGAAGGCCAGCGAGTCGATCATTTTCCAGTCGCCGTACTTCTTGCCCTCACGGGAGCCCATCACGAGGTGGGGCGCGTTGGTCATCGACTCCATACCGCCGGCGACGATGATCTCGTGCTCACCGGCGCGGATCAGCTGGTCGGCCAAAGCGATTGCATCCATACCCGACAGACACACCTTGTTGACGGTCAGGGCGGGGACGTTCATCGGAATTCCGCCCTTAACGGCGGCCTGGCGGCTAGTGATCTGCCCCGCGCCAGCCTGCAGCACGTGCCCCATGATCACGTAGTCAACCTGCTCGCCGTCGACCCCGGAACGTTGGAGCGCTTCCTTGATGGCAAACCCACCCAGGTCAGCGGCGCTGAAGCCTTTGAGCGAGCCCAGGAGACGTCCCATGGGGGTGCGAGCGCCATCGACGATGACTGAAACGGACATATGTGGCTCCTAGATCTAGGCGGATCCGACCGCCGCAGTTGATCTAAGAACAACCCGAGATCAGTTGCGGCACAGGGAGTTCACGATAACCAAATGCCACAGTCCGCCACGACACCAGGCTCGGTGCGGGCGGAGAACTGTGACTGTCTCTAGATCAGGCGCTCTTGATACGTCAGGGGCTTAGGCCCAGAACATTGCGCCTTCGTCGTCGTGGGGTAAACGATCCATCAGCATCTCGGCGATCTGATCGTCAGAAAGAGTTGGGTTTGTGGCCGTGCGGACTGCTTTCAGCATGGGGCGTCCTCTCCTGGGGTGGCGCTTATGTGAGTCAATTGGTTCATACCCAGGGTTGCACCCAACAAACACCGCGCCCAGGACTTTCCAGCTTATTCTCGTGAAGGTTCTGTAAAGGTCGGCCAGTACCCGTCTTAGGAACTGCAGCTGGAGAAGAAGTACATGGCCAGCGACATGCCCGCTAGGATCCTAAAGGCGGTCTTAGTTCGCTGATCCTTGATGAAGTACGACGCGATCAGAAAAAGCGGCGCGGCAAAAAGATAGACGATCAAAAAGTGCTCCTGACATCGCGAGTTGAGTTGTTCGCGATCGTATGGCCCGCTGGTCAGGATTCCAAGCTCTGACCCGCTGCGTCGCGAATCGCGTGGCACTGACCCAATCGGACCACTTACCCCCCGTCCAGATGCAAATCAGAGCAGACTAGGGCGATGGCGAATATGACGATTGTGGACCTGCAGAGCGCGAGCGATCTGTTTTACGAAGCCCTTGCGGCGGTACTTGTCGGCGAGGCGGATCCGATGCTGGAGCTGCTCTCATCAGCCGACGATGCTTCGTACCTTGGGCCTATGGGAGGGATCATCACTGGGTGGGATGCGATCCGAACTTCCTGGTTGGACCAGGCTGCGACCGAATTGGGCGGACGCGTCTCACCCTATGACCGCAGCTATCTCGTGAGCGGTGACATCGGGATCGTGATCGGCTGGGAGAAGGGCGAACTGCACCGCGGATTGCCCGGCGAGGTCAATATCCGTGCGACGAGCACCTACCGAATCGAGCACGGTGCAGTCAGAATGATCGGGCACCACACCGACCGACTCGCTGGCTAATCCGCTGAATCCTCGCGCCCTCGACCCGGCACGAGTTGCTTGAGTCCGGGCCAGTGGGCGTTGATTAACGCCCCGAGGAGGACGAGATACATCGCCAGGTAGGCAGTGATCAGGGCGCTCACGCCACTTGCGGCGATTCCGTAGACCGATGATGCCGTGCCAAGCCCGGCAAATGCTACCGCCATTCCCCACCCCAACAGCGCGAGGGCTATCGTCGAAAACACCGCCCCGGGAACGGAGGGTAAGTGTCGGCCGGACTTAGACGTTGCGAACCGGTAGGCCCCGACGATGCCGCCGACCAATAGCACGAAAAACAAGGGCCAGATGACGAGCACCGAAAGAAGCGAACCAAAAGGTGCGGCCAGCTTCTTATCGAGGGTCCTTAGTTCTGAGAACAAGAAAGCCAAAACACCGAGGCCAACAACGATAACGATCCCGCCGACGAACGCGCGGAGCCTGCTCTTGAAGTAGGGGAGGTTCGGAACTCCAAAAGCGAGCCTGATTGCGCGCACCAAGTTGTACGAACCATTGGATACCGACCAAAGCGCAACCAGCACAGAAGCCACCAGTGTGAAGCTCAGTGACGATGCCGTCGATCCTGCGATATTCTGGGCTTGGTCAGAGATCAGTGTCGTGAAGGTATCCGCACCGGGAGCGTCGATTTCGTTCATGGCATTGGCAACATCCTGCGGGGTAAAGATAAGGCCGAATAGGCTCACAGCCGCGGTGACCGTCGGGAAGAGCGCGATCACCAGCCAGAACGCAGCGCCTGCTGCGGCCAAGCTGATTCTCGATGCGCCATGCGCCACGATCACCTCGCGCCCAAGCGTCACCCAGTTGTTCAACTTCTTACGCCGTCCGAGCCATGCGTTAGTTCGGGTCGAAGTAACCTCGACCCACTTGGTCGCTGCATCCCGCTGTGAGCCCAGCAGCGGACTCACAGCGGACTTCGTACTCTCTCGGGCTTGCGTGTGCTCACGGGCCTACGATCCCACGAAGTACGTGCTGACCTACTCCCATACGTGCTTCTTTACGA